>NZ_JAVRCE010000007.1:0-35503 GCF_034530915.1 Nostoc sp. DedQUE09 | reverse complement strand
ATGATTCTTTGATTGGTGATGATGGTAATGATTCTTTGATTGGTGGTGATGGTAATGATTATTTGATTGGTGATGATGGTAATGATGGGAGCATCTTACTTTTTGAAGTGGCTCAAACAGACAATAATCCATTGAGGTAAGCACAGCGATGAGCCAGAACTTGAGGCACATTTTCTCGCTTCCATTGCGCCCCAGAAATCTTTGTTCGACGGTCAATCTGTTTAACGGCAGATTCAACTGACCCAGAACCAATTGAACAAATTTCTTCAGCTTGATGATATTCGTAGTTGATGATGCGATGACGATGCTTATCGAGATAACGACAAAAGTTTTGCACTTGTTTACCCTGACAACCAGTAAATAAGGCTTTGGTTTCTTCTACTTGACCTTTCCATAGTAGGGCTTGTGCCTGTTTCAAACGTTTTTGTGAACCTCCAATTTTGTGAAGATTTTCTATTAAATGAAACCAATCCAGTACTTCTCGACGTTGTACATCAGGTGCTAATTGGTCAATAATATTCCAAATGCCGTCATGTCCATCACCAATACAAGTGAGTGTACTACCCAGTTGTTGGTGATTAACCCAATCAATTACAACCTGATTATTTTGAAAAGACGTTCCCACGGTTTCATGGTGATGTAAGCTAATCGCTTTATAGCCCAGCCATGCACATATTTGACCTTTAGGAGTGCGGACACGAATATTTCCACCATCAACGCTTAATTCTTCAACTTTGTCTTCTTGCTTGGGTAAATCGAAGTTTTGGCGATGTACCAATCGCTGTTGACTGCTGTGAGAAACTCGCACACCTGTGAAATATTCAATATCTGATGCTGCATCTTCATAGCTGACATTGGCACTCACGCGTAGACAACAAATTTGCAGATACGGACTCAGTTGATTGCTAGAAGGGACTTCCAATTTCTGCGCTTGCTTACTCGTGATTGACAATTCTCCCAAAATACTTTTCATTCGTCGTCGATACCCTGCACTTGTGCCTGTAACCGTTTCGATAAAAAAACCCCTACTTCTGGCATTACGTGCTTTTGCATTTGACTCCGCACTGCTTGTTCTATTCCTGCAAGACTAGTTAGCCTTTCTGGTGACGTGTCTTCGTACAATATTTTAGCGTTGGCGTAGCCCGCCGCAGGCATCGCTTGAATATGTTCTTGGAGGGCTTGCTTTTGTTCTGGGGTCATCGGTAGGTAAATACACTCGTCTTAATTATCCTGACTGATTTTCGCCCTCTTTGCAAAAAACTGGGATGCTCCCCCGTTACTCCACTGGCAACACCACAATAAGCAGGACGTTTTTGAGTTTCTAGTTGAAGAAGGCAGAAGGCAGAGGGCAGAGGGCAGAAGGTTTTGTTTAGAAGGGGATTCAGACCCCTCCTAAACAAGAGCCACCAAATTTTCAATTTGGTGGGGGTCTTAAACCCTTACTCCCTACGGTCGTGACAGAGAGCAGGAGTCAGAATTTCCTTCTGCCTTCTGCCTCCTGCCCTCTGCCTTTCCTGATAAGTAATAAGTGGCGTGTAATCTTGTTTTATCTGGCTAGAACTTAATATTTTTTGGCCTAATGATGATTCTAAAGAAATCAGATTTTGCGAAAGTGGCAACCGTTTTATGGGCGGTGGTACAAATGCATAATATCCTACTGCTGCAACACCACTAATACCTAACAATCCAGCGACACTAGCTATAATCGAAGCAATTTGCCGAACTCGACCCTTTGCTTCATTAATCGGAGGTTTTATCTTTGTTACTTGCTGCTGAAAGCTTTTATTATCTTTCATTGTCTACTTTATACTGATTTTTCCCGACGTTTTAGTGTAAACAGTTACTTCAACTTATCTTAAACCGATGCATAACCATGTTGTCAAAAAGAGTAAAAGTGGCAGGGGGACAACCCCATACATAAATGTAAAAGCTTGAACTAGGGACGCATTATTTCTCGCACTGCGCGTCTCGAAATAAATATTTTTACTTTTGGACATAAATAAATTTATTTGCTCTGAAACCCGAATGGCTAGGGAAATGAGCGAATCTTTCTCCCCCGCTCCCTCCTCCCCTGCCTCTTTGCTCATTTTTTCGTATGATGACTTCTTGCTCTTGTGCTGAAGTTACGAGCCAACGAAAACAAATTGGTTAGAGTCTATGGGCGGTATTATCCGCCGTACCTCTGTGTTCAATCTGGGCATCCCACTTTCGCTACACCCAGCTTTCGACATTCTTAGCGATTAACTTTTGCTCCTGTGGATGTATTGATCACATGACTGGTGTACTACTGAGAGATTCTATTCTCAGGATTCAACCATTGTGATTACCATTAATATAATGCAAGTAAATTCCCTTGTTATCGATGAATTTTAACTTACAGTGTCCACAGGTATGTTTTTGCATAAGTAGCGTTTTAGCAGTTGTCCCCCTGAGTTTAAACCAGTTGAATGTCTAAACTAGTTTGGAAACCAGTAGGCTTATTTTCCAGATTGGCGAATCTAGATTCTTGGAAGAACAAAGAACCACTTAGGGGATCATAACTGAAGTTACTGAGGTCAGTAGCACCAAATCCTGCTTGAGAAACTTGAATTTTATCACCTTCAACAGCCTTAAAGTCTTTGATAATGTCAACACCCTCTAATACGTTGGTAAAAACAAATTTATCTGCACCTAGCCCACCAGTGAGAGTATCTGTACCTAATCCACCAGTGAGTGTATCGTTTCCGCTCTTACCAGAAAGTGTATCGTTCCCGCCATTGCCAAATAATAGATTATTTTGTCTATCTCCAACAATCGTGTCACTTTGATTTGTACCTTTGATATTATCAAAGTTTATAAATGTGAACCCAGCTGTATTTCCGCTAGGAAGATTATTAACTACGAAACTTTGAGTTTCAAGGTTAGCGTTGACTGATGCATCTCCAATTATAAAGGGCGCTGAAGGAGCAATTGAGGCATCTATAGTGTTATTTGCAACGCTAGCATCAACAACAAGATTTTCAAAATTACCAAGTAAATCTCTACCTAGTCCACCACCTTTTTGAAAAGTTCCATCAATGAAAATGGTAGAGCTTACACCTATTTTGCTGTAATCAGCCGTATCAGTCCCATCTCCACCATTTAAGGTATCGTTGCCTGCACTACCTCTAATAATGTCATTGCCGCCGCTACCAGATAATTGATTATCAACAGCATCACCAGTAATAGTGTCTTTTTGATTTGTACCAGTTACATTAACAAAATTTTTCACATTAACTGCAATTCGCGTTGAACCCCCAACTCTAATTTCTAGCCTTTCTTTAGATAACTCAGCTACTATTGATACAGTTGTGTTATCAGTAGTAGCATCAATACTGTTAGCCTGTCCCGTTGCACCGATCAGGGTTTCAACTACATCTTGAAATGTGTCAGTTCCAATTGCACCTTTTTGGAAATCTGCTGGTTGAATTATTACAGGTTGTTCTAAGCCACTGTAATCAACAATATCGTTACCATCTCCACCAGTAATGGTATCATCACCTGCACTAGCGATAATTCTGTCATTCTCAGCAGTTCCGATTAAAATATCGTCCCCATCAGTACCTGTAATTATTGCCATAATCTTGCTTTACTTATTTTTGAGTAACTGCTGTATAGTAACTTGTTATCATCTATATTTTTCTTGAAAAAATGTTGCAGAATATAGCTATTAAGTAAGATTTTGCCGCAGACATTCTGCTCCTGGAGCGACCACAATGTATGCAGAAACTCACGCGTTGCAGCGAATTCGGGGCAGAATCCGGGGTTTGAATTCTTGCTCTCGTACTGGAATGACGATCCGGCGAAAGCAGATTGTGGTTACAAAGCTAGTAGCGAAGTTTCCGCAGTGGGGTGTTGGTTGATTGGCAAGAGTTACAACAAACTAATAATTGTATATTTAGTTACAAGAGTAATTGTTTGGTCAAGTGGGAAAAGTGGGTTTAGTAGGATCTTTTGTACTAAGCCTTGATTATCTGGTTAATAACCTGTAAATTACTGCTTATTAGATAGTTGATATCCAATTACACAATTCATTTACAATTTGGTTTTTCATAATTCGCAATCGCAGTTTTAAACTATGAATTAACTTAATTTAAGGAATATATTACGAGCTGCTCAAAGAGATAATTAAGCAGTTTTCTTCACTGTCTTAACTGTCATTGCATATTTTTAAAACACCTTAATGATGCAACACCAGAATGAAATTAATTTTTTAAGAAGAAATCCATCATGACTCAGAATGTGCCATATCTTAAGCAGCAAACTTCAAAAGAAACTACCGAATTTGAAAGTGCAGACATTTGTAAAAAGAGCAGAACCTATAGCCATTAGCGGTATAGACTGATGCTTTTCAGGCAATACCGACAGCCCAGAAGCCTTCTGGAAACTGCTATGGGTTTAGCTTATGCAAATGCCCTAAAAAGGTGTCTTACTCCCTATCAGGGAAAACGGATGTTAGCACGCTAATCTAACATGACTTCAATCAAGACAATGAGCTTAAACTGATAGATTTAAATGTATAATGACTTCAAACAAGCAACCTTTTGAATTGCCGAGTTTTTATGTACCTTGGCCAGCTCGGCTGAACCCAAACCTAGAAGCGGCACGGGTACATTCTAAAGCTTGGGCTTATGAAATGGGGATTTTGGGTGGAGCAGAGGGTTCAGAAGATTATGGGATTTGGGATGAGCGCAAGTTTGATGCCCATGACTATGCATTATTGTGTTCTTATACCCATCCAGATGCGGATGAACCCATGCTCAATCTGGTAACTGACTGGTATGTTTGGGTATTTTTCTTTGATGATCACTTCCTTGAGCTTTACAAGCATAGCCAAGATATGGCTGGGGCTAAGAAGTACCTCAATAGACTGCCAGCGTTTATGCCTGTGCAACCCCAAGAAACGCCGCCAGAACCCACCAATGCCGTAGAACGGGGTTTAGTAGACCTCTGGGATCGCACCATCCCCAATGCCTCCCAAGATTGGGTAATCCGGTTTTCTGAAAGTACCATCAATCTTCTCAAAGAATCTCAGTGGGAACTCGCCAATATCAGCCAGAATCGAGTTGCTAACCCGATTGAGTACATTGAAATGCGCCGTAAGGTGGGGGGAGCGCCCTGGTCAGCTAACCTAGTGGAACACGCGGTTGGGGCAGAAATTCCGGCGGCGATCGCCCCGACTCGACCAATGCATGTTCTCAAAGACACCTTTTCTGACGGGGTACATCTGCGAAATGACATCTTCTCTTACCAAAGAGAAGTGGAAGAAGAAGGGGAAAATGCTAACTGTATCCTGGTTTTGGAACGATTCCTGGATGTGAATACCCAAGAGGCGGCCAACCTCACTAACGACTTACTAACATCTCGGGTGCAACAGTTCGAGAATACCTTTGTCACCGAGCTTCCTTCTTTGTTCGAGGAATATAGTTTGAGTCCTGATGAGCGTCTGAAAGTCGTCCTATATGCCAAAGGACTTCAGGACTGGCAGTCGGGGGGTCATGAGTGGCACATGAGATCGAGCCGCTACATGAACCAGACATCAGACAAATCTTCGACAGCAAGCTGGTTTTTAGGCGGACCTACTGGACTAGGCACATCGGCGGCCCGTCTGGGAGCTTTATACGATAGTTTGGGACTGAAACGGTTCAAAAGCTTCACTCATGTCCTCTATCAGCCTGTAGGGCCAGTAACTCTGCCGCAGTTTTATATGCCCTTCTCCACCAGTTTGAATCCTCATTTAGGAGAGGCTCGGCGACATTCAAAGGAATGGGCGCGTCAAATGGGGATGTTGGACGTACTGCCAGGGATGCCGGGCATTTACATCTGGGATGACCACAAATTCGATGTGGCCGACGTAGCTTTATGCGGTGCTTATATTCATCCCAATGGTTCTAGTCCTGAGTTGAATATCACAGCCTGTTGGCTAGTTTGGGGAACATACGCCGATGACTACTTCCCTGCACTGTATGGCTATAGCCGCAACATGGCAGGGGCAAAAGTTTTCAACGCTCGGCTATCAACCTTTATGCCCCTTGATGGGAGCCCTATTCCCCTACCAACGAACCCAGTAGAACGGGGTTTAGCGGATATTTGGGCGCGAACGGCTGGCCCGATGACAGCTAATGCTCGTCGCCAGTTCCGCCGTGCGATCGAGGATATGACGGAAAGTTGGTTATGGGAACTGGCGAACCAGATCCAAAATCGCATTCCCGACCCCATAGACTATGTGGAAATGCGTCGTAAGACCTTTGGCTCCGATCTAACCATGAGCTTATCTCGACTGTCCCAAGGGAACGAGATCCCATCAGAGATATTCCGCACCCGAACTATGCAGGGAATTGAGAATTCAGCCGCTGATTTCGCCTGTTTGACGAACGATATTTTTTCTTACCAGAAAGAAATCGAATTTGAGGGCGAGATTAATAATGGTGTACTGGCGGTTCAAAATTTCCTTAACTGCAATATCCCCCAGGCCGTCGCCATTGTTAACGACCTAATGACCTCTCGTGCCCTTCAGTTTGAACATATCGTTGCGACTGAACTCCCTATGTTGTGTGACGATTTCAACCTGGATACCAATGCCCGTAAGAAACTATACGGTTACGTCAAGAAACTGGAACAGTGGATGTGCGGCGTACTCAAGTGGCATAGGGCAGTAGACCGCTATAAGGAATTTGAATTGCGGAGTAACTCAACAGAAAAGCGGTTACTCCAACACCCCACAGGGTTAGGTACTGCCCCAAGGCAAATTACCCCAAGTGTCGGTCAGCAAACAACTCAAACCAATGTTCAGCCAGTAGTGCAGAACTTACCGAGTGGCCCGACAGGGTTAGGGACTTCAGGTATCAAAATCGGTTCGTTGTTAAGAACAAAAGATTAACTCAATTTGAGTCTCTATTTTGAACGAGCAAACCACTTGTCAACAAACATTACCAATGGAGATTAATAATGACTGGCAATCTATATCTGAGACTGGTGAAAAAAGTGCTATTTAGTCATCCGCTAGTCGTACAGAATTAATTCTGAATTCTGTTGTGATAAATTTGCGGCTTTGAGTTCTTTTGGGAACGCTCGTCAGGTAAAACTTGGTTTTTTTCTAGTAACTAAAAAGTAGAGGATTGAATTGTGACTTATTCTAGCGATCGCAATATCGATGCAGAAAATCAGCAGCCCCACTTAACCTTAAGTACAGCAGCAGCGCGTAATTTGGCGACAACGGCCAAATCTGCACCGCAGACTCAGGAAATTACATCCCGGTGGTTATTGAAGCTGTTGCCGTGGGTACAGACCAAAGGTGGCACTTTTCGAGTCAACCGTCGGTTGAGTTATACCGTAGGTGATGGGCGGGTGAGTTTCAGCAATACTGGAGCAGCAGTGCAGGTAATTCCCCAAGAACTAACTGAATTGCCCTTACTACGCGGATTTGGCGAAGTTGATATCTTGACCGGTTTAGCAAACCAGTTTCAGCAGCAAGAGTACGCCCCAGACGATGTAATCGTTGAGATTGGTCAGCCCGCCGATCGCATAATTCTAATTGCTCGTGGTAAGGTGAACAAAATTGGTGTTGGCAAGTATGGCGAGCAAATCGTCTACGATGTACTAGCTGACGGCGACCATTTCGGCGATGAAACTGTAGCCCAGTCCGAGGACACCTGGCAGTACACCCTCAAAGCAATTACCAGAACCATAGTTTTGTCGTTGCCCCAACAGGCGTTTGAGAGACTCATCGGCCAGTCTCAGGCGTTGCGAACTCATATCGAACAGTTCCGCACCCGCCTGGGCCAGCCACAGACTCCCGAAGGTGAAGCTGCCATTGAACTAGCAGCCAATCATCCCCAAGAAACTCCTTTGGCAGGAACCTTCGCTGATTACGAACTTGCACCCCGTGAATACGAGTTGAGCATCGCCCAAACGGTGTTACGAATCAGTACTCGCGTTGCGGATCTGTACAACGAACCGTACAACCAGACGGAAGAACAACTGCGACTAACTATCGAGTCATTACGGGAACGTCAGGAATACGAATTACTCAACAACCGCGAATTTGGATTGCTACACAACGCCGACTTGAAGCAGCGCATCTATAGCCGTACTGGCGCACCCACACCCGACGACTTGGACGAACTATTGACCACGGTATGGAAGGAGCCGTCATTCTTCCTAGCTCACCCCCGCACCATTGCAGCCATAGGCCGGGAAGCCAACCGCCAAGGTGTTTATCCACAAAGCGTAGATGTCAACGGCAATCAAGTTACAGCTTGGCGCGGCGTACCTATCTTTCCTTCCAGTAAGATTCCCATCACCAATAACCGTACCAGTTCTGTGCTTTTGCTCCGCACAGGTTTGGAAAAACAAGGCGTCATCGGCTTACATCAAACCGGCATCCCCGATGAGTACCAACCAAGTTTGTCTGTGCGCTTTATGGGTATCGATGAAAAGGCGATTATTTCTTACCTGGTTACTGCCTACTACTCAGCAGCCGTCATGATTCCTGACGCGCTCGGCATCCTCGAAGATGTGGAAATCGGGCGCTAGTGGTTTGCCAAGACAACTCTGCATGTTGGCAGGCAAGAGAAGCAGGGGAAGCGGGGGAGGCAGGGGAGGAAAAAGCATTTTTAAATAATAACTCTTTTTCAAAGTGCTGCTCCTCTCCCCCTGCTCGACCCACACGGCAATTTTGGTTTGCTAAACCGCTAAATATTCTTCAGGAGTGCTGAGTTAGGAGAGACGCGATTAACCCAAGTCTTTCCAAGAGATCGGAGTGAGGTAGAGACGCAATTAAACCTTGTCTATAGAGGAGTTATTATTCTCTCCTCTGCTCCTTATCTCCCTCACTCAGCACTCTTGATGCGCTTTACTGGTAATTAGAGGATGGGGTCATGACGGATTTTATTGAATCGAACAGTTCAGTTGAGGGCGGACAACCTCAACTGAGTTTGAGTAAAGACGCAGCGCGTAATTTGTCCTCAACAACTAAATCTGCACCGCAGACGCAGGAAATTACGCCGCGGTGGTTGTTGAAGATGTTGCCGTGGGTGCAAACTAAAGCTGGCACTTATCGGTTGAATCGGCGGTTGACCTATACTGTGGGTGATGGGCGGATTAATTTCACTAATACCGGAGCCGAAGTGCAGGTAATTCCGGAGAAACTGACTGAGTTGCCATTGCTGCGAGGGTTTAATGACGTTGGTGTATTGACTGCACTGGCTGGTCGATTTGTTCAGCGGGAGTTTGCGCCTGGTGAGATTATAGTGCAGGTAGGTCAGCTAGCTAATGAGTTGGTGGCGATCGCGCATGGCAAGGTTAACAAGATTGGTATTGCCAAGTATGACGAGCAGCCTTTGTTGGATGTGCTGGCTGACGGTGATTATTTTGGCGAACAGGTATTAGTGGAGCCAGAAACCAGGAATTGGAAGTTTACAATCACAGCTGTCACCCAATGCACGGTACTGACCCTACCACAACAAGCATTTCGGGAACTGCTCAATCAGTCTCAGGCGTTACAGGTTCAAGTTGAGCAGTTTCGCGCTCGTGCTGAAAAACCACAAAACAAGTACGGTGAAGCTTTAATTGACTTATCCTGCGCTCATCCTACAGAGACGACGTTACCAACAACATTTGTTGACTACGAACTCTCACCCCGCGAATATCAATTGAGCATTGCTCAGACTGTGTTACGGGTGAGTACTCGCGTTGCGGATCTGTACAACGAACCGTATAACCAAACACAAGAACAACTGCGGTTGACTATCGAGGCTTTGCGAGAACGTCAAGAATACGAGTTGATCAATAACCGCGAATTTGGGTTGCTGCACAATGCTGACTTCAAACAGCGCATTTATAGTCGTAGCGGCCCCCCCACTCCCGACGACCTTGACGAACTGGTTACCCGTCGGCGCAAGTCGAAGTTCTTCTTGGCTCACCCCCGTACTATTGCAGCCTTCGGTCGGGAGTGCAACCGTCGGGGCATTTATCCATCAACCATTGATGTTGATGGGAGTAAGATAATTACGTGGCGCAATGTACCGATTTTTCCCTGTAACAAAATCCCGATTACTAAGAACCAAACTAGTTCTATTTTGATACTCCGTACTGGTGAAGATGACCAAGGTGTGATTGGTTTACATCAAACTGGTATCCCGGATGAATACCAACCGAGCTTGTCTGTCCGATTCATGGGTATCAACGAAAAGGCTATCATCTCCTACCTCGTCACTGCTTACTACTCTGCTGCGGTTCTTATCCCCGATGCACTCGGCATCCTCGAAGATGTCGAAATCGGGCGCTGAGTCAAGGAGATGGTCAAAGACTAATAGTTCACCAACCCAAAATTGCTATGTGGAGGCGGGCAGGGGAGCAGGGGTGCAGAGGGGAAAAACATAACAATAACTTTCTCCTCTACCCCTCTGCTCCAGGATCTGAACACAACGCAAAGTTGCCTTGGCAGACTATTAGTCGGGGAGATCCATAAAAATAAATCAGGCATAGGCAAATTGTGGAGTTACTACCTAACGATTTCAAGCCTTACACAGATGGCAAACAACATTTTAAGTTGGACTAGTGAAAAGTCAGATATGAATCTAAATCAAATTACTCATCCAAATCAGTTGCATGGACTATCAATTGTAGAACTGGAAGATATCGCACGCCAGATACGGGAAAAGCACTTACAAACAGTCGCCACTAGTGGTGGTCATTTAGGTTCTGGTTTAGGTGTGGTTGAGCTTACTTTAGGGCTTTACCAGACTTTAAACCTTGACTATGATAAGGTAATTTGGGATGTCGGTCATCAAGCATATCCACACAAGCTAATCACTGGGCGTTACGATCGCTTTCATACTCTGCGCCAAAAGAATGGCATTGCTGGCTATCTCAAACGTTGCGAAAGTCAATTTGATTACTTTGGGGCTGGTCATGCATCTACTAGTATATCTGCGGCTTTGGGTATGGCTCTAGCCAGAGATATGAAGGGTGACAACTTCAAAGTAGTGGCAGTAATTGGTGATGGCGCTCTTACAGGTGGTATGGCTTTAGAAGCAATTAACCATGCTGGTTACTTGCCTAAAACTAACTTGTTGGTTGTACTCAACGATAATGAAATGTCGATTTCGCCCAACGTTGGTGCTATTTCTTCTCACTTGAATCAACTACGGTTTAGTCCTCCAATACAATTACTTAAAAAACTCGAAGAACAATTTGAAACAAGAACTTATATAGATTCGCTTCTACCAGAGTTAAATCGCTTTAAACAAGGTATCAAACGCTTAGTAGTACCGAAAGTGGGAGCAGTGTTTGAAGAACTAGGTTTCACTTATCTTGGACCAATTGATGGACATAATCTAGAGGAATTGATTGCCACCTTTGAAATAGCACATCAACAACTTGGCCCAGTGTTGGTACATGTAGTAACAGTCAAAGGCAAGGGATATAAAATCGCTGAACAAGAAAAATTAAACTACCACGCTCAAAACAAATTTGACTTAGCTACTGGTAAAGCAATTACTTCAAGCAAGCCCAAACCCCCTAGCTACTCTCGAATATTTGGTGAAACCTTGACTAAAATTGCCAAGAACAATCCTAAAGTCATTGGCATAACTGCGGCTATGGCTACCGGTACAGGCTTAGATATTCTGCAAAAACAACTGCCCCAGCAATACATTGATGTGGGAATTGCTGAACAGCACGCAGTCACTTTAGCAGCAGGTTTAGCTTGTGAGGGGATGCGCCCTGTTGTCGCCATTTATTCAACTTTTTTGCAGCGAGCCTACGACCAAATCATTCACGATGTCTGCATTCAAAATCTGCCTGTACTCTTCTGCATGGATAGGGCTGGGATCGTTGGTGCTGATGGGCCAACTCACCAAGGGATGTACGATATTGCTTATTTACGTTGTATTCCTAACATGGTATTGATGGCTCCCAAAGATGAAGCCGAACTCCAGCAAATGCTAGTAACCGGTATTAACTATACTGATGGTGCGATCGCCATGCGCTATCCACGCGGAAATGGTTATGGAGTTCCCTTAATCACAGAAGGTTGGCAGCCCTTACCAATAGGCAAAGGCGAAATTATCCGTCATGGAAAAGATGTGCTGATGGTTGCGTATGGTTCAATGGTCTATCCATCACTGCAAGCTGCTGCCAGCTTAAGCGAACATGGAATCGAAGCAACTGTAGTAAATGCCCGCTTTGCCAAACCTTTAGATACAGACTTAATAGTACCTCTAGCAAAGCAATTTAATCGAGTGTTCACCCTTGAAGAGGGCTGTTTGATGGGGGGCTTTGGTTCAGCCGTTGCCGAAGCTTTACTCGATCGCAATGTCGTAGTTCCAGTTATCCGCATTGGCGTTCCTGACTCCTTAGTAGAACATGCAACTCCAGAAGAATCACAATTAGAACTGGGCTTGACTGGTTCTCAAATTGCTGATCGCGTCCGCAAAGAAGTGCAATCAGCCATACTTGATGTCCAAGTATGGCAAGAAACTCCTGTTGAACAAAAGACTGATACTGTTATTCGCTGAACCAATTTTTCTTCTTCACTAAGCGCTATTCAACAGATGACTATTATTTCTAATCCTATCACTTCCAACTTTTATTCTAATGGGAGCATAACGAGTACTATTATCCCCAGGCGCAAAACTCGGAGCGTTCGCGTTGGCCGGGTGACGATTGGTGGTGGTAGCCCTGTAGTAGTGCAGTCGATGATTAATGAGGACACTTTAGATATAGTAAGTTCCGTGAATGCAATTCGTCGCCTCCATGAAATCGGTTGTGAGATTGTCCGCGTTACCGTACCTAGTATGGCTCACGCCAAAGCTGTTGCTGAAATTAAACAGCAACTAAAACAGACTTACCAAGATGTACCCCTAGTAGCCGATGTTCATCACAACGGCATGAAGATCGCTTTGGAAGTCGCAAATCATGTAGATAAAGTACGAATTAATCCAGGGTTGTACGTATTTGAAAAACCTAGCAACAATCGCAGTGAATATACACAAACAGAATTTGAGGAAATTGGTGATAAAACTCGTGAAACCTTAAAACCTCTAGTGATCTCTTTGCGCGATCAGGGCAAGGCTATGCGAATTGGCGTAAACCACGGTTCTCTAGCAGAACGGATGCTGTTTACCTATGGTGATACTCCAGAAGGGATGGTGCAATCAGCTCTAGAATTTATCCGCATTTGTGAGTCTTTGGACTTTGGCAACTTAATTATTTCACTCAAAGCTTCTAAAGTACCAGTGATGCTTGCTGCTTACCGCTTGCTAGTCAAGCGGATGGATGAGTTGGGTATGGATTATCCCTTACACTTGGGTGTCACCGAAGCAGGTGATGGAGAATATGGTCGGATTAAGTCTACAGCTGGAATTGCTACTTTATTAGCTGATGGTATTGGCAATACAATTCGCGTCTCTCTAACGGAAGCACCAGAAAAAGAAATTCCCGTTTGCTACAGCATTCTGCAAGCACTGGGACTACGCAAAACTATGGTCGAGTATGTTGCTTGTCCCTCTTGTGGCCGCACCTTGTTTAATCTCGAAGAGGTGTTGCATCAAGTTCGAGAAGCCACCAAGCACCTGACTGGTTTAGATATTGCTGTTATGGGCTGTATAGTCAACGGCCCTGGCGAAATGGCAGATGCAGATTATGGTTATGTTGGTAAAACTCCTGGTTATATCTCTTTGTATCGTGGGCGCGAAGAAATCAAAAAAGTGCCTGAGTCTAAAGGGGTTGAGGAACTGATTAATTTGATTAAAGCTGATGGGCGTTGGGTTGACCCGCCCTAAGAGCAGAGAATAAAATCCGATTCTGAAAAACTAGGGGTTTCAAGGTCGGCGCGGTTTAAATTAATTCATCCTTTGATTCACCAACACCAATTTGTTTACCTACTTTTATAAAGGTGAGTTTTATATGCCAAAATCAATGTTGCAAACTTCTACAGACGCTAGCTTTGATTTAAAAGCTTATTTATCAGAACGACGAGCTTTAGTTGAAGCAGAACTTGAACGCTCAATTACTGTAACTTATCCAGAAACTATCTATGAGTCGATGCGATATTCTCTATTAGCTGGAGGAAAACGCCTACGACCAATTCTGTGTTTAGCAAGTTGTGAACTTTGTGGTGGCACATTAAAGATGGCAATGCCTACTGCCTGCGCTTTAGAAATGTGTCATACCTTTTCTCTGATCCATGATGATTTGCCTGCTATGGATAACGATGACTATCGGCGAGGTCGGTTAACTAACCATAAGGTTTATGGCGAAAATATTGCAATTTTAGCTGGGGATGCACTTTTAGCTTATGCTTTTGAGTTTTTAATCGTGCAAACAAAAAAAGTTCCGGCACATCATTTGTTGCAAGTCGTTCTGAAGTTAAGTCATACTATGGCAGCAACAGGTTTAGTCGGCGGTCAAGTTGCTGATTTGCAATCTGAGGGTTTAGAGAATATTGATATCAAAACTCTCGACTTTATTCATACTCATAAAACTGGAGCTTTGTTAGAAACCTCAGTTCTCTCAGGGGCGCTATTAACAGGAGCGAGCGACTCTGTTTTGCAACGACTTTCTGTTTATGCTCGTCACATTGGTCTAGCTTTTCAAATCGTTGATGATGTGCTTGATATAACTGGAACACAAGAAGAACTAGGCAAAACTCCGGGTAAAGACCAAAAAGCACAGAAAGTAACTTACCCTAGTTTATGGGGTATTGAGGAATCAAAACGCAAAAGTCAAGAATTAGTTGACCTAGCCAAAGCTGAACTTGCTGGTTTTGGAGATCGGGCACAACCTCTAATGGCAATCGCAGATTACATCGTAGCAAGAACGCAATAATCTTTGATTTGCAATGCTCTTAGCGTAGAATTGTTATCAGAAGAAACTTCAGGGGTTTTCAGGAAATACCACCATTGATTTGCTTTATCGCGCAAAGAACGTAAAAGCTGACCTGCTGTCGCTCCTGCTTTGTCAATCCACTGATTGAGCGAAGAATGCAACTTAGCTTTGAATTGATTGACCCAATCGTTATAACTACTTGAATCAAGAGTCTCAAACCATTGAGCATAACTGCTAAAGGCTTCATTAATTAAATCAACAAATGCTGAGCGCAAAGCGCACGCTACGCGAACACCAATAGCTTGGTTGTGAAGACCTGGAAGCTGAATTAATTTTTTGAAGTGACGGCGTAGATGTGCTAAACATTTCTGCTGGGCTACAGCTTGATAGCCATTGTAAACACTAAAATCGTCGCTGCTGAGTACCCCTGTATATTTAACCCCTAAAATTGTTTCTAGTTCGGATCGTGAACGAGTATCAGCCGCAGTAAACTGGCAGAAATCAGAATTAGCAACGACCCACAACCATTCTTTGATACCCTTAACTCAATACGGTTCAGTTAAGGAAATTTATCTGTTAAGGCAGGCAGGGGGGAGAAAAAAGCTTAACTCAACGGTATTGCCCTATTGACAAGGCTTAGATATTCATCAGAATATTTAAGTGATTTAACGGTTATCAAAAGAATTTTTTGCTACAAAATAAAATTCGTTGACTAGCTAACACCAAAAGACTGCTATCAATACAACTCGTAATTGTAAGCTTTGTAATTCGTGATTCAACTCCCTAATTACGAATTACAAACGGGAAGCAGGTTTGAAAATTGGAATTTTTTGTTAGTCCGCGCAGGCTTTTTCGTGTTTGTCTAGCGGTCAATTCCATTGACCAAGACTCACGAATGCTCAATCACTACCAACACAGGAGAAAATTATGGTTAATTCATTGAATCTCTCTGACCTCAACGGCGCTAACGGCTTCGCGATCAACGGCATCAATGCTGGTGACTCTTCAGGCAATTCTGTCAGCAGTGCCGGAGATGTCAACGACGACGGCATCGATGACCTGATTATCGGGGCACTTTATGCCGACCCTAACGGCGACGATTCTGGGCAGAGCTACGTAGTATTTGGCAAGAGCACAGCATGGAGCGCCACTCTCAATCTGTCTGACCTCAACGGCGCTAACGGCTTCGCGATCAACGGCATCAATGCTGGTGACTGGTCAGGTAATTCTGTCAGCAGTGCCGGAGATGTCAACGACGACGGCATCGCTGACCTGATTATCGGGGCACTTTATGCCGAACCCAACGCCCCCAATTCAGGGCAGAGCTATGTGGTATTTGGCACGAGCACAGCATGGAGCGCCACTCTCAACCTCTCTGACCTCAACGGTGCTAACGGCTTTGCGATCAACGGCATTAATCTTGCTGACTTATCAGGCATTTCTGTAAGCAGTGCCGGAGATGTCAACGACGACGGCATCGCTGACTTGATTATCGGAGCATCTTATGCTGACCTCAACGGCGACGACGATTCAGGGCAGAGCTACGTGGTATTTGGCAAGAGCACAGGATGGAGCGCCACTCTCAATCTCTCTGACCTCAACGGTGCTAACGGCTTCGCGATCAACGGCATCAATGCTGGTGATTTTTCAGGCTATTCTGTCAGCAGTGCTGGAGATGTAAACGACGACAGCATCGCTGACCTGATTATCGGGGCACCTAGTGCCTCCCCCAACGCCAACTTATCTGGGCAGAGCTACGTGGTATTTGGCAAGAGTACAGGATGGAGCGCCACTCTCAATCTCTCTGACCTCAACGGTGCTAACGGCTTCGCGATCAACGGCATCAATACTGGTGACAACTCAGGCTATTCTGTCAGCAGTGCTGGAGATGTAAACGACGACGGCATCGCTGACCTGATTATCGGGGCACTTTATGCCGACCCCAACAGCAACGACGATTCAGGGCAGAGCTACGTGGTATTTGGCAAGAGCACAGGATGGAGCGCCACTCTCAATCTCTCTGACCTCAACGGTGCTAACGGCTTCGCGCTCAACGGCATCGCGGCGGATGACTCTTCAGGCGTTTCTATCAGCAGTGCTGGAGATGTAAACGACGATGGCATCGCTGACCTGATTATCGGGACAAGTGAAGGTGGCTCTACTGGGCAGAGCTATGTGGTATTTGGCAAGAGCACAGGATGGAGCGCCACTCTCAATCTGTCTGACCTCAACGGCGCTAACGGCTTCGCGATCAATGGCATCGCGGCGGGTTTCGACTCAGACGTTTCTGTCAGTAGTGCCGGAGATGTCAACAACGACGGCATCAGTGACCTGATTATCGGGACACCTGGAGCGTCCCCCAACGGCTCCTTATATTCAGGGCAGAGCTACGTGCTATTTGGGGGGAAGAATATAGGTAGGGGCAGCACCATTAACCTGTCTGGAACTGCTGGTACAGATACTCTTGTTGGCACGGACAGCAACAACATCATCGACGGCCAAGGTGATAACGATACCCTGACAGGCAACGGTGGTCAAGATAAGTTTGTGATTCGCTATGGCGATGGCAATGACATCATCACTGATTTTGGTAGCGTAGGTCAGGGCTACAACCCATCGCCAGAGGTGATCGCCAATGTTGATACGCTGCAATTTACAGCTCCGCTACTAACTGCCGAAAATTTGCAACTGACTCAACATGGCAACAACTTAGAAGTCACCTTTGAAAATGGGGGTAATACCAAAGTTACTCTGCAAAACTTCCTCTTAGAAAACTTAGATAACCTGCCAGCAACTTCTTCCAGATTTGCACTCGGCAATATCCTGTTTAATGGGCAAACTAGCATCACCGATAGCTTTGATGTGATTAATGCTAACTCTACTCAAACTAGCATTTTCAACAAAAACACTGTCACTTTCCTCAATGACTCAAACAATAACATTGCAGGTTTTGATAAATCTAATGATGTGATTAATGGTCAAGGGGGTAATGACATCATTAATGGCTTGAGTGGCAATGATCTGTTGCGGGGCGGGTCAGGCGATGATATTCTCATCGGTGGAGAAGGCAATGATACTCTTGTGGGTGGCAAAGGTAATAATATTCTTGTTGGTGGTGTAGGTGCTGACTCTTTTGTTTACAACACCGATGCTGCTTTTACCCTGAATGCTATTGGTCAAGACACGATCGCTGACTTCAACCACTCGCAAGGTGATCAGATTATCCTGGATCAAACTACTTTTAGTGCGATCGCTTTAACAAGAACAGGTTTTCTTGATGAGTATAGTAATTTTCAAATCACAACTTCTGCGGCTAGCACGGCGAAAATTATCTACAATCCTTTGAGTGGACAGTTATTTTATAACCAAAATGGCAGTGCAGCAGGTTTTGGCAGTGGTGGTCTATTTGCAACTCTGACTGGTGCGCCAACTCTCACGGAATCAGATTTTGTGTTGCAAGGGTAGTTTGCTCAAAACACGGAATGTCGAGTTTGGAACACGAACTGGACTTTGGACTAAAAAGCTAGAGAAAAGCAGTCAGCAGTAACGCTGACTGCCGTAAAGCTTACGGGGCTACAGAAAGGGCTAGGATACAGATAGAATAAGCCTCATTGCCCTTTCTCCTTGTTGATAAGAGGCTATTTATAAAGTAAATCTAAAGAGGAAATAATCGAGTAGAAAACTAACTGTAAGATACAAGCAAATAGTATATATACTGAAGAAGAATGTCTTGTAAACGGTATCCTACAGACGTGAGTGATCTGGAATGGAGAATTCTGGCTCCTCTGATTCCGCAAGCGAAACCAGGTGGTCATCCCCGCACTACTGATATGCGAGAAATCTGTAACGCCATCTATTATCACTTGAAAACAGGGTGTCAATGGGATATGCTGCCACGGGATTTTCCACCGAGTTCAACCGTTTACAGCTACTACCGCAGGTGGCAAAAAAAAGGCATCTGGGAGCAGATGAATCATACTTTACGTGACCAAGTTCGCCAACAACTAGTAGTCTGCCAAGACAACTTTGCTAAGTTAAATCTTCGGGTATAAAGGTCCCATTTTTTGGCGTGCGTCCTTGGTTTTAAAACCCCAATAAACACTGGCTTTTTGCTGATTACGTTGTGCTTCCCAAGCAGTAATTTCAGAAGATAGTGTCTCTACATTAGGAATACGTCGTTCTAAACACTGGCGAGATAAAACAGATAATTCAATTTCTACCTGATTTAACCAAGAAGCGTGTTTAGGAGTATAGTGAAACTCTAATTTTTTAATAATTCGACGCGCTTCTTGTGGAGAGAAAACTTCATATAATACATTGGGAGTATGAATATTAAGGTTATCAACTACTAAACGAATTACATCAGCAGTTCTGTAATGAATATCTACTAAATCTTTTAGTTGTTTAGCAAAATCAGCTTTTGTCCGACGTTGTGTAACTTCAACATGCCTCCATCCAGCTAAAGGTTCAAACAAGACAAACAAATTAACTACCCCGTTACGTTTGTATTCATAATCATAACGTTCGGGTTGTTCTGGTTCTGGTGGCAAATGTTGTCTTACTTCTTCTACTAATTGATATGGGCGTTCATCTAGACAGACTACAGCTTTCTTCGGCTCGTATGGCTCATTATATAAATCTAACACATCTTCCATTCTCAACACATATTCTGCGTTGACTTCGGGAATACACCACTGTTCTTTTAACCAAGGTTTAATTTCATTTTTTTTAAAGTTTGACGTACTGTTTCGTCGGAAATTGAATCTACTATACCCAGGCTTACTAGGTGATCTGCTAATAACTGCATTGTCCAACGAACTCTTCCAGTAGGTGGGTCAGAACAAGCAGTCGCAATCAAAAATGCTTCTTGCTTTTCATCTAACTTTTTTGGTTTTGGTGGATGCTTTTCATCGTCTAATGCAAAATCTAACCCGCCAATGACAAATTTTTCTCGTGTTCGTTGCACTGTTGCAGCATGGACTCTAACTGTGGACGCGAGCGCTTCATCGCTCTCTCCCTCTGATGCCAGTAAAAGTATGTTTGCACGGATTATAGTTCTCGCCTTATTTACCTCTTTTAATTATTGATTGCAGTTGAGAAACTTCATCTTCACTTAAGTCAACAATGTACTTTTTCGCCATGTTAAACCCCATTTTTTGGCTAGTTTACCAATTGGAGGTACTACTTAGCAAAGTTAACTTGGCAGACTACTAGGCAAGTCAACCCAACCAACAGCGTTAGCGAAGCTCGCCGTAGGCATCGCCGCAGATAGTCAGTCGGTAAAAACGACTGAAAAAAGGGGGATGTGTATGGTTTTGATGGAGGCAAAAAGGTAAAAGGAAGGAAACGCCAGACGTTAGTTGATAGTCTAGAACACCGATTCAGTAATCACGATGAAGTAACAGAATGATCAGTAGTGTGAGTAAAAATTTTGGCAAGGACATGAAGATTGTGAACAACGGCGGTACGGCGAAGGTCAAAGAGATTTTTGCGAGAACCAACATAACGAGCTTGCTCCCCAAGAATCGACCAATGTGGGATAAAGAATGCAAGGGCAGCAACACGTTCTCTGAGTTTGGCACGGCCAGCAGGAGTTAATTGACGTTGTTTTAATTCTTGGAACAATGGTTCATCAGGATGAATCGAAACACTGCGTCCAGTTTTAGAAGTAGTACAGCGTTCTCTTAGTGGACAAGTTGCACAAATATTTTTGGGGAACTGAACTTTGCCACCAACACTAAAAGGTAAAGTAACCTCATTCGGGCAGCAAATAGTTTGATTGTCCCAATCCAGGATAAAAGCAGTTTTGGTAAACTTCTTGCCGTTTCTTACTTGCCAAGCTTTACAGTAAATAGTCAGTTCATCGCTTCTGTTTTGAACTAAGGAACTACTGAGGTAAGCACGGTCAATGTGTAACTCAACCAGATTCACTTGCTGGTGTTTCAAGTCAGTAGCAATTGCATCAGTCACAGATGCTTCAGGGATATTTGCTCTTGTGACCCCAACAGCGCGAACCAGCTCATTGTCTAAATCTCGTAAGACATGACGTTTATAGCCATCAAATAGTTGAGTTTTGCTTTTACGCCCATGTCTCATTATTTGATGGCGATATTGCCGTAAGAACGTAAACAGCTTTGCCCGTTTAATGCGCTTAATGATACTTTGCTCTGGTACTGATAGCTCTATCGGTGGTTGCCAATTTCCTGGTCGCATACGTACATTATCAGGTTGTACTAGCACATTTATTACCTGAATCTACCTCAATTCAGGCTACACCTCTCCTTGAGACTTTGTTAAATATCGCTCAAGGCTTACTTATCGCTATAAACGTTGGCTGGCAGGTATTTGCTCTATTGTCTTCTCTATTATTTACTTCACGCTCAACTGAATTTTCTTTTATCCCCCGATTACTGAATCGGTGTTCTAGAGCAGAGAAGGGAAATTACAGTACACAACGTATAAGATTTAACTCTAATTCTTCTACTTAATTGTTTGTTACATGCTTATAAATTTTCTCCACGACTTACTTAAGTAAAACTAATTTTTCTATCTCATGACTATTAAAGACTTTTTCAGACTGTGATTTTGCCAAAATAAGTCTAATTTAAAAACAGGTTGAGCCACATCTCATACCTAAAACTATTTAGCTTTTTGGTTTACCTTACCCATTTCTGAAAATTCACCTGATTGGGTTAATTTGAGCATCTGGTGGATTCACCCAATTGGATGAGTCAATCTACTGATACTAATCTGGGGAATTTTTAATCAAATCACAGCTTTAATATTCAGTTAATGCTAAATTCCACAGGAGGCAGTAATGAATACGCAATCTCAAGACTTTAAAAAATATGAACTTATTGATGATGAGGTTCCTATAACGCAATCTACTTGGCAAAAATTGACAACTAAACTAAAACGGCTCGGACAATGGGTTTGGAATCAAGTCACCACCAAACCTGAGTTAAAAATCCGGCAATGCAAAGATCGTGCAGGTAATGTTTGGTATCAAGTTTACAATCCTAACACGGG
Organism: Nostoc sp. DedQUE09; assembly: GCF_034530915.1. Lineage (NCBI taxonomy): Bacteria > Bacillati > Cyanobacteriota > Cyanophyceae > Nostocales > Nostocaceae > Nostoc > Nostoc sp. DedQUE09. Next base: position 13,624 of record NZ_JAVRCE010000007.1, on the reverse strand, counting down.
TCGCACTGCTTATCTGGCTTCCGAAGAAGAGGTGCGGTTCTGGATTGAAGAATCTTTTTACCAACGTCACGTTTGATATCATGTCTAGCTAATCATAAATGATTCGATGGCTCTGTGCAGAAACTTTAAAACCCTCTTTTGTGCCCCTCTGCCTCCTTGCTCTGGCAGAGGTCTTAATGAGGTCTTTCACCGGACACGATATAAACTATAACTGATAATTAATGGTTATTGCGTAATCCCTCTTTTGTTACCTTCAGTAGAGAATAATCCCAAATCCCTAATTTTGCATTTTTGTAGAGAGACGAATTATTTGGCTGTAGCGACAAATTAAAAGTCAATTTTTTCACGCCTGCAAGCTTTAATGGAAGCGGATTTAATTTTTGGGGTTTGTGATATGAAGTTGTAGAAATTGGTTGAACAGGCAATGCAAAAGCATTTGGATGGATGACAGACAATCTGTCGCTTTGGTCGAATAATTTGTCCCTTACAACTACAACCGTTTTTGACAATTATCTTCTCTAGTTTATTGCTAGATGAACAAATTACATTATTAATAGCTGGTAGCCTCTGGTAGCGTAATTCCAGTATCGCTCTGGGGAAAAAAGCATTAATTAAACGAGCGATTTAACAAGTTATTAATTATACAATAACCATCCAGCGAATAGTATCTGCTGAGAATCCCCTAACTCAACTGGGGAGTTGTGAAGCCCAATTATGAGAAAGTAGACTATCAAAGATGAAATCTATGATGACTCAAGCAACTAACGACACTCAAACAACTGCATCCTCTTTTCTACCGCAGGCATATTTGAAAGGACATTTTCTCCCCTTCGCTCAAGCTCAAATTTCGATTGCCACTCATGCACTTCATTATGGGACTGCTGTTCTTGCTGGAATTCGTGGATTGCCGGCATCAAATAACCCTAATCGCATTTTACTATTCCGCTTAGAAGCTCACTGTCAAAGATTGAGCAATAGTGCTAAATACCTGAATTATTCTCTGACAAAAGACTCTTTAATATCTACCATTGTTGAATTTGTACGTCGCAATCAACCCAGCACTCCTTTTTACCTTCGTCCATTGGTTTATACCTCTGGCTTAGGAATTGCACCTCGTCTACATGAGGTGGACAAAGATTTGTTAATTTATGGTTTATCAATGAGTGATTTTCTACCTCAAACAGGTATCCGTTGCCGGATTAGTTCTTGGTCTAGACAAGAAGATCGTAGTATGCCTTTACGAGGTAAAGTAACTGCTGCTTACATTACTTCTGCTCTTGCGAAAACAGAAGCTGTTGCTTCAGGTTTTGATGAAGCAATTTTGTTGAACTCTCAAGGTAAGGTTAGTGAAGCCTCAGCTATGAATTTGTTTTTGGTTCGTGATGGTCAACTGATTACCCCTAGCCTCAATCAAGATATACTTGAAGGAATCACTCGCAATAGTATTCTCACTTTAGCCCATGATTTGGGAATTTCTGTGATTGAAAGACCAGTAGATAAATCTGAGTTATTTATTGCTGATGAAGTCTTTCTGTGCGGTACGGCTGCATATATTACCCCTGTTAACGATATTGAAACTTCTCGCTTGCCCAAAGAACGTCCCATCACTACAAAGCTCCGTGATTACCTTCAATCCATATTTCAGGGTGACAATGCTCAGTACCATCACTGGATTACTGAGGTTCTTATATAAATGGCTTTAGGGTTTGAATTAGAGTTATTGCTCTTTTGTGTACATTAAAAAATCATTGTCCAGTTTAAAGAGTTAGTGTTATTGCTTCAAATTCCTTATCACAGTAAGGTTTAAGGGGTGGACATTAATTCTTTAAATTAGACATTAATTATTTAATGCACAGATTTCGCCGAATATTAAACAAGCGGCTTTGAAGATCGATTGCTGAACGAAGCAACGAATCTCGGTATTTCGACATTAAAGCAGCCGTTTGTGCTTCACGCGATTGGGCTTCACGTTGTTTCGCCAGGCGATCAGACAATTGTGCGACACGCATTTGCCCATAAATACTGACAATCGCACTAATAAGCTAATCGTCATTCATTTTTCCAGGTTGATTCGCTTGGAGTAAAGGGTTCAGCCCTGGTGTTATACAACTTAAATGCTCATTAGCTTAACTGCAACGAGCGCAGAGATGATTGCAGTCATAACTTCAGGTTTCATTAGAATTACACCGATAATTGAATATGTGCATCCTACAAAATGTACTGCGTTGCTTTAATGAGATCTAAAACCGAGGAGTAAATCTATTAGTAGCAAATTTAACCTTTGTTATCTTTTTTCTTTTGAGTGCTAAAAAGTAATTTATAAGCGGAATAGAATTGGTAGCTGCGGTAGTTAAACACTCAGTCTTACCCTAGCTCAATCCCTATGAGCGTGAATAAGGACTCTAAAAACCATAAGAGCTTGTCGTCCCGGTAGATGAAATACTGATTAAATCGTTCCCATCGTAGCGATCGCAACGTCGCTATAATAATTCGAGGCTCCCTTTCGTCCGGTTTTATTTTCGTTTCGCCATTGTTCCACCACTTCCTCATTTACCCTGAAAATATTCAAACTACCTTACGCTATCAAAAAATCACAAGTGCTAGAGCCGAGTTAGTAGCAAAAACAGCTTTAAATAGTTTAGTCAATAGTATATAAGTTTTTGGTATTTTGCTAGATGAGATCGCTTGTAAAATCTAATTAATTAAATTGAATGCAGAGTATGTCAAATACTCTGCATCAATGAAGTCAAGATTGAGCATCAGGAAAATACTAAGTATAAATGCTTACGATATCTCCAGAAAGTAGATACTCAAGCCAAAACCAAGCGAACAAGTGTCTGTTGCGAGCCAGTAACTGTAGGCTTTGGCGCTGCTGGAGCCAAGATAGTTGACTTTTATGAGCGACCAACTTGAATATTACGCAGGTTGGTTACTGGGCTTCTCCTCAACACCCATTACGCCATTTAGAGGGTATTGTATTTATAAAGTAAATCTAAAGAAGAGGAAATAAGATTAAACAAAAAAGATAAGATACTCCTAAATAGCATATATAGAGTGATAAATTTGCTCTTGCTATCGGCTAATGATTCAAGCTCATGTTGAGGTTATTCAACGTATTGGTAAAGAATTTGAGATTTTACCCAAACCTTGGGTAGTGGAAAGAACATTTGTATGGTTTAACCAGTACCATCTTAAATAAATGGTCTGCGATAGTCTTATCCTGTTAACACCTGTGTCTAAAAGCCTCGACATTAAGCTATTTGGGGAATTTTACTTGGCTGCCGATGGATTACCTATTCAGGGCATCAATTCGGAAAGATTACAGGCTCTGTTGGCATTTATTTTGCTACATCGGGACACACTACAACAGAGGCAGCAGGTTGCTGTGCATCTTTGGTCTGATGCAACCGAAACGGATGCAAAAGCCAATTTACGGCGACGCTTGCATGAATTAAAGCAAGTAATTCCCGGTGTTGATCGCTGGTTGCACATTGAAACGAAAACAATACAATGGCTATGCAATGATAACTGTCACATTGATGTAGCCCAGTTTGAAAGCATAATCGCCCAATCTACTTCTTCCACCCTTGCTGTCCAAATCCAAGCTCTAAAACAGGCAGCAATGCTTTACCAGGGGGACTTACTGCCCAGTTGTTACGACGACTGGATTATTCCCTATAGAGAACAAATGCGGCAACAGGCGATCACATCTTTAGATACGCTAGTCACCCTGCTAACTACTCGAGAAGACAATCGTCTGGCGCTCTTTTATGCCCAACAATTGCAGAGGATTGACCCACTTTATGAACCCGCTTATTGTCACCTGATGCGCCTCCATGCTTGGCAGGGCGATCGCGCCAGTGCCCTGCGGGTCTATCACCAGTGCATGACCACGCTGCAAGCTGAGTTGGGAGTCAATCCCAGTCCTACAACCTGCAAACTTTATGAAGAATTGCTGCTCCTGGACGATGCCCCTCCACCACCCACCTGTACAGCAAGTGCCCAGACAGCGGACTTTTCACATATAATTCCTCTCCCCTCATCAACTCTTGCTGTAACAGCAGAATTGCCCTTGATTGGGCGTGAAGTAGAATGGGCTGCCATTGAAGGCTGGCGATCACAATGCCTCCAGCAGGATCGGGCGGATCTGTTGTGGCTTTTGGGCGAACCGGGTATTGGCAAAACCCGACTGTTAGAGGAATTGGCAAAAACTGTCCACAGCCGTGGCAACTACGTGCTTTGGGGGCGCGGATTTGAGGCAGAAATGTTGCGTCCCTATGGTGTGTGGGTAGATATGTTTCAAGCACTCGGCGCGACGAAATTTTTGAATGAGCTGAAATCTCTAGTGCTTAATGTGGAGTCGGCAGCCATCTTGAACCGTGGGCGATTGTTTGATTTAGTAGTTCAGTTCATTACCCAATTAGCGGAAACCGCCCCTATATTAGTGGTGCTGGACGATATCCAGTGGTTGGATGAAACCTCAATCTCCTTCTTGCACTACGCAATGCGCCTGCTCCATCGGCAGAAACCTGTTTGGTTTGCCTGTGCTGCCCGCAAACGAGAAATCGCAGCCAACCGACCAGCTGATAAGTTTATTCAAACCCTGCACCGGGAACATCGCATTCGCACGGTGGAAATAACACCCTTTGATCGCTTACAAACTTTAGCATTGGCTCAAGCCGTTGGATATACCGCTGATGGCGATCACATTTTTACTAGTAGTGGTGGCAATCCTCTGTTTGCTCTGGAAATTGTCCGTGCTCAGGCGCAATCAGATCGCACAGCAGGTGACAACCTAGAAACGCTAATTCAAGGGCGACTGCGGCAATTAGATGGAACAACCCAGGAGTTAATGCCTTGGATGGCAGCGTTGGGGCATAGCTTTAATCCCACCACCTTGGCAAAGGTGGCAGATTGCCCCCTACCACGGTTACTTAGCGCCATCGATCAGTTAGAACAGCATGGCATTATTCGGCCCGGTAGCGCGATGGCTGGCGAATTGTCCTACAACTTTGCCCATGACATTGTGCGGCAGGTGGCTTACGAACAGTTTTCTGAACCCCGACGCAGGCTGATTCATACCCACATTGCCCAGTCTTTAAATGTGATCGCCACTCCTACTTCTCCACTAATCAATGATGTTGCTCGCCATGCCGATCTTGGTAGCAACCATGCCCTAGCCGCAACCGCCTGTTTGCAGGCAGCAGAGCGTTGTTTGCAAGTCTTTGCCTATGGGGAAGCAGCTGAACTCACTCAGCGAGGCATTCGTCATTGCCAGTATTTAGCCCCAAACGAACGCATTCACCTCCACTTGAACTTGCTGAAAACCAGCGTTAAAGCAGGAGTACCTAAGCAGCAAGCACCGGCGGTCAAGCAAGAATTACAATCTCTGATCAAGGAAGCCGCAACCTTGGGACTACAAGAGGATGAATCGACTGGGCTGGAAGCATTGATTGTCCTGAATTATGACCACGGTAACTTAAGTGAAGTACAGCACTATTCGCTACGGGCCGCAGAGCAGGGACGTACCGCTAGTCCTGGCACCACTATGTATATGCTGGCTCATACTGGGGCGTGTCTGGCAGAAATTGGGCGAGAAATGACCCGCGCCGAAGCACTCTTATTAGAAGCCCAATCCATTAGCGATCGCCTAGGTACTTCTGCCATCGATATTCCCTTTGGACTGGGTTGTGTCCGTCGCTTCCAGGGAGACATCGAACAGGCAGCCTCCCTGCTGCGTCAGGGTTGGCACATGGCCCAGGTGGCTTGTGACCATTGGCGTGAATGTACCTGCCTCACCAATTTAGTCATGTTGGAATTAGAAACAGGCAACCCATCTGCCGCATTAAATGACGGCAACGAGCTGATTCATGTGGCGGCACAAATGGGTGAAGGAAGTGAAGCTCCCCATGCAGCTGCCCTGAATGCTCTGACTCAGTATCTGCTTCAGAAAAAGAATGGCCAAGAAATTTTAGAGCAATCGTGCCAGGTACTTCAACGCATTGATTCGCCTCGGATGCTGGCTTATGTGCAAACGATTGCCGCCCAGTGGGATTTAGAACAAGGGGATCTAATACAAGCGATCGCCCGTGCCGAGAAAGCTCTAGAAGCCGCACAGGTGGTGAATAATTCCAGTGAAATCGCCCTAGCCTGGTCTGTAATCATCCAAGCCAATCATCAACGCGGCAATTTCAATTGTGCCCAACGGCATTTTGCTAACTTGAAAACTCGCTTCAAGGATCGCGTCTTAAGTGCCCAGGCTCAACAATCCATTGCTGCTTTAGAGGCATATCTGCATGAACCAATTCACCTGTGATGAAGGAGGAAAACTATCGTGAGATTTGCGATCTCAGAAATGTCATTTTCGCCACCGCTCTGTGTGCCCATGACCTATGAGCATTGGATGCAGGTCACGCAGAGCATGGATGCGTGTATTGAAGTACGGAATATCCAATGGCAGTATTCCCTGGTGTCGATGCACGGCGATCGCTCCATTTGTGTTTTTCAGGTTCCTTATACAGATGCAGTACGGGAAGCCTACCGTGAAGCGGGAATGCCATTTCAACGGATATGGCAGGCAGATTTGTGGTTGGAGCAAAATCCGAAAAACTTTCCTCAGAGCTGTTCTCTAGCAATCGCAGAGGTCAATTACGATTCACCCATGACAAAAGCAATTTGTGAGTCCAGCAAGCATCAGGCAAAGGGCTGTTTTCATGAATTGAATCTTCAACATGCCTTTTCCGCCGTGTCTATGGATGGAACACACTCCATTTGTGTGTTTTCCGCCGCCACTGCTGAAGATGTGCGATCACTCTACTGTAAAATTGGTCAGCCCTTTGAACGAGTTTGGAAAGCAACTTTTATCCAACCCAATACCAATACTATAGCTGTAGCCACATGAGTTAGGACGCTGCTTGCTTGAGAACGGTTTCTATTGCATCACGCAAATTATCGGATTTGAGTAATAACTTACGAACCCTACTTTTCAGCCATGCCCAACACTTTTCAATCCGATTGAGGTCTGGCGAGTAGGGCGGAAGGTACACGATCTGGCATCCGGCGGCTTCAATTAATGAAGCAATGCGACCACCATGATGAAATGTCGCATTATCTACAATCACCCACTCACCCGGACGCAACACTGGAATCAAACAAGAATAAGCCAGGTTTCAAACACGGTTCGGTTACACGCTCCCTCAACGGTAAATGGTGCAATCAATTGCCCCTCTCGAAACGAGCGCAATCATATTAATGCGACCTTGCCGCCGACCTGATTTAAGGTCGTAGAAGCGTTCCCCAACAGGAGAGTATCCGTAGCCATAGTTGTCGCGTTCATCCATGCCAGACTCATCAACATATACTAGATGTGATGCTTTCGGGTTTTTCAGTTGTGCTAAAAACGCTGACCGTTTGGCTTCGTCTCGTTGGCTATATCCGTAAGTTTTTTTTTACGCGAATGTCCGATCTTTTGTAATGCCCTGGAAATCGTGCGCTGGCTAATCTTTCCCTCCCATAACTGTGCCATCTCACTCTGAGTTTTATCCCCATGCTCTTTGACAAAGGAGCGAAACTTCTGCCAATCACCGATTTTGCTATTGTCTGACGATGCTTTCCTATGTTTGGGCTTAACATCACCTGTTTCGGCTTTGCGCTGAAACCATAAGTTAATTGTGTTGCGACTGATATTGAACAATTGGCTGGCCTCACGCTTTTTGAGACCATCTAATTCAATCGCTTGCATAACTTTTCGCCGGAAATCATCGCTATAAGCTTTTGCCATCGGGATGGGGTAGATGCAATGCTAACTCTTATAGTTTACGTCCTAATCTTTATGGCTATGGCTATACTTCTCCCGTTTCCTAATTTCACAGATTATATTTATCGTCGGCCATACCTTTACAGTAAAAGCAATTAGAAATCGCCAAATCCGCTTTACCCATCGTGACCAGAACTTTGGCTAATGATTGTCAGCTAATCTAGAAACTCTTATGGGGTAAGAGGCATTTCAAATTCACATTAGGCGTAACTTATGAATTTTATTTCCTTTAAAGGAACGCTGTGAAGCTACTGAACGATCCTCAGATGATTTACGGACGATTTCAGGACGGTAGACTGAATAACCTGGTTATAGAACAGTAAAAGAACATCTGCTTTTATTCTTTCTTTGTCGCTTCTTGTATTTTTCCCATGATGCGGCAACCGCAATAATCAGCATCCAACATAGTTAGTTAACCCAGGAGAACTAAAATGGCTCAGTATCGAAACAATTTGCCTCAATTATCGAGGGATTTATTCATCACGGATGGTGGCATTGAAACCACCCTCGTTTTTCTTGAAAGATTGACTTTACCAGACTTTGCAGCATTTGATCTGTTGAACAATGATACAGGCTATCAAGCACTTCAGAAATACTTCCGAACCTATGCTGCCCTTGCCAGGAACTATCAGGTAGGGCTGATTTTAGAGAGCGCAACTTGGCGGGCAAATCCAGACTGGGGGACTAAATTGGGGTACTCTAGCACGGCTTTAGCAGAGATGAACCACAAGGCGATCACCCTTTTGCGTACCATTCGTCAGGAATACGAAACTGACCAGACTCCGATGGTAATTAGTGGATGTGTAGGGCCCCGTGGTGATGGCTATATTCCCGCTAATGCTATGACAGCAAATGAAGCAGCCGACTATCACCGCCCCCAAATAGAAGTATTTCACAATGCCGATGCTGATTTGGTGACGGCAATTACCATGAATTATGTGGAAGAGGCGATCGGAATTACTTGTGCTGCTCAGTTAGTAGGAATACCTGTGGTGATTTCTTTTACAGTGGAAACGGATGGTCATTTGCCCACTGGTCAGACATTGAAAGATGCGATCGCTCAAGTTGATGCTGCAACAAATCAAGGGCCTGCCTACTATATGCTCAACTGTGCCCATCCTACCCACTTTGCACAAGTGCTGTTACCTAACGAACCTTGGCTGGAACGAATTTGTGGCATTAGAGCCAATGCATCCACCAAAAGTCATGCCGAACTGAATGAGTCGGAAACCCTAGATGCTGGCAATCCAGAAGATTTGGGTAATCACTATCAAGCGCTGAAAGGGAAGTTAAAGAATTTGAATGTTTTGGGAGGTTGCTGTGGCACAGATCATCGCCATATCGAAGCCATTTGTAAAGCTTGCTTGCCATTATTTTGGACTCATCTTTCATCTCAAATGAGATTAAAAAAGGTTTAATTATGATGTTGCCATCTATACTGAATTTCAAAGTTTCTATTGCCTTTAGTACTTTGCCTGATTCAATTCTTTGCTCAACCAACGAAAATTTTTTGAGTTGCATTTAGCTGTGCGTATTTTTCAGTACAAGACTCAATCTACCTGTTTTTAGTCTTAACCGAAAAGTATTGAGTGGTACTGTAGAAGGAATTAATAATAAACTCAAGCTGATTAAACGACTTGGATATGGTTTTCGTAACTTTAGCAATTTTCGACTACGCAGTTTATTAAATTGGCACTTTAGTATTAATTCTCCATAAAAGAAACGCAAGAACCCACTTTTGACTTGATAACAACTAGCAGAACGTTTTTTCGCTTTCAACCAGCCCTGCTTTATCCAGTAAGTAACAATGGTTAAAGGTACACAAAGGTTTTGTGCAATTTTCAACTAGCAACACGGCCTAGCTATATCCAAAAATATACTTTTGTTGATGAGAGCGAATGCGATTAGTGTGAGCGTGTTAGTCTTTTTAACAATTAAGTCAAATTACTTTTCCAACCACATCTATTGCTAGGTGATCGCTACTTATGATCAACCAACGCAACTTGAGAATAATGGAAACGAATGGAATGCGGCTGAACACAGTGGTTGAGGGACACGGTCCTTTGGTAATTCTGCTGCTGTGTATTGAATCTGACTTTCCACATCTCGTGAAAAGTCAGGTACTGAATAGGTGTTATATCTCTTTTGGCTGAAGATGAAAATGTATTTAACCCTTGCCTAACTGCCAGAAATTAATGACGCGTTTTTAGCTGCAACTCCTTGGTATAAGATGAGTGCGTAAATCGATTTATCTTTAACGAAGATATATACAGTGGCATCCATTGACGCAATTGTTGACTAAAAATAACAAGTAAATTATCTGTTAAACTGAAACCTTATGAATAAAGAGCAATTAGAAGAGTATTGGTTGACCAACAATTTCACCAGATTCAGCACTTTAAGACATCATCTAACTGACGAAACTTAGCTCAATCGCTCTACCGATTTACTTAAAACATCTTTAGTGCTGCAATATGCCAGATAATTGCTCCCATCCCCTACTCTGATTCAATAATTCGTGTGAAAAAATAACCATTACCTCTTGCTGTGATAATAAATTCTGGGTCGTTGGGGTCGGATTCTATTTTTGTCCGCAACCGCGAGATATGCACATCCACCACACGAGTGTCTGTATTCATCTCTGGTACAAAGCCCCACAATTGCTGTAAAATCTCAACCCTTGAAAAAATCTTTCCCGAATGATTCACTAACAATTCTAATAAGCTAAATTCTATACCTGTCAACCGAATTCGTTGCTCATCTTTATCAACAAGCCGTTTATTGATATCGATTTTGAGATTGCCCACATGAATTATCCCAAAGTTAGGAATAATATTGATACTGGTTTTGTGGGAGCGCCGTTTTAGTATGCAGGCAATTCGAGCTTCCAGTTCCGAATGGCACTAAGAAAAGCGGAAATACTTATCAATTAAGCAGTTTGCAATTGTTTACGTAATTCATTCCGGGGTTTGGTCATCAAGGGATAAATTTTGGGGCGACGTTTACGAACTCGTGGTTCACTACGACCTGGGCGTTCTGGAACCCCCTTATGAGCAATAACTTTAAGTAAAGTGCGATAAATTTGGAGACGTTTTTGAGCAGAGGCAGCTAATAATTTGGGAATAAAGTTAATTAAATGATGGCGAGTACCTTGCAGCGATAGTCGATTTGGAGGAGTACTGTAAATAGTTCCAGCCGACCACATTAAGCTACGAAGTAGATTATAAGCGAGTAAAAAAACGTAAATTTCTTTGCGGATCATCGAGGGTGTTTTACATCGCAGAATATCCATACCCAAGGTAGTTTTGAGATGTCTTAAATCTAGTTCAACATCCCAGCGTTGGCCGTAAAGCCCAACAATTGCCAGAGTAGAATAAGAAGATTTATCTAAAAGAGTGGTAATTAAGCTGACTTGTTGAGTGCGAAAACCAGGAATGAGAATGTAGTAGTAAATTTCCCGCACAGTGATGGAAGAAGGTAGAGCATCAAATTGATCTTTATTCAATCCTTTTGGACAACTTTTAGGCTTATACCAAGTAACTAATTTGTCGCAATCTCCAACAATTTTACCTTTTCGTATGGTTGTTGTGCGAGATTGATGCTTGCGAAATATAGCATCACAACCGAGTTTGGTAATCGTAACCATATCGGCATAAGCGCAAAAAGCTCTATCCCCTAAAAGCACATCATTTGGTTTGAGAAAACCATACAGCCTTCTTGCTAATTTAATATCATGAGTGTTCAATACATCGATGCACAAAGCAACGGCGGCTCCCGTAACTAAACTGAATATCACACCAATTTTAGCTATTGGAAAGCCACATCCATCTTTTTGAGTGCTAGGTTGAGGGTATTCTTTTTGGTTCTCTATAGTGTCTGGCATAGATACCGTCGAGCCGTCTATCACTAAAATATTTCGACCACACCATAAATACTCTTGGGTTACTTTCTCTTCCAGTTTTTGTGCTGAATAATTGAAAAGCTTCTCTAATAACTTTTCTGGCAATCTCGCCCTAGCTTGACAGTAAGCACTCGTATCTGTTGAGGGAACTTCTACTTCTGACTCAGCCAAATGTGCAATTATTTTACTCACAGCATTATGGCAAGTTTTGTCAGTATCTAGAACCTGAGATAAAAATGCCCATAAAGTTACGAATGGGTCAAATAACCGCTTTTTATATTTGATTTTTAGCTCCGAGATGGTAAGTTTTATTACTGATTCTGGTAACAATTCTTTAAACGGTAGTCCCAAACTTTGACTAAATTTATCCTTGAGGATTTGTACTCGTAGTGTCACAGTAGTATTTATGATGTTGGCTTGCTCGTATCAAGGAAAGTATTTCATGAACGAGTAAGCTTTTCCTACCTACCAGAAATTTTTAGACAACTTGTACATCTGATTCCACTTTCTGGCGCAAGGCAAAGCGATGGCATAGGTGATCGCAAACTCAGCGTGTCTTTCGTGGCGATCGCTTCCATGACACTGCCATCTTGGACGACCGCCTGACCCCTCCTCCACTGTTCAATAGCTTTCAAAGCTGTAGCCCTTATTCTATATAGCTTAGAGCTTTTCTTAGTGCCATTCCTTCCAGTTCCTTGGGTGAGAAAGGTTTTGTCATGTAGTCATCAGCCCCTAATTCCAGCCCAGTGATCCGATCTGCTACATCTGCCAAGGCTGTAAGCATAATAATTGGCACATCTGATTGTTTCCGTAATTCTTGACAGACACCGTAGCCATCTAGCTTTGGCATCATTACATCCAGAACTATTAAATCAGGGGTCAACAGGCGAAAAGCTGACAAAGCTTCTTCACCATCACTAGCTGTAACTACCCTGTAGCCAATCATTTCTAACCGCGTCTGTAAAATCCGCCGGATGCTGGCTTCGTCATCTACTACTAAGATTGTGCCTTTATCAGCTGATAAGTTTCTCAACGCTGTTCCTAATGAGCGAGAACTCTTAACCATCCATTATCTGCTTATTAGGAGTCAAAACTGCAAAACAAATCGTAAGGTACAGTCATCAGGAAAGAAGCGATCGCTTAATAGTTGCATCTGTGCAACAGATTATGCTGGGATATCTACCCGAAAACAGATTTGTACACAATTAATAAATTCTTACAATTTGGGACTCGTATTTTCCATCGATTTGGTGTATCTTGTTAATTCTGTGCAAACTATTTATACCTAACTTCTCCCAAATTTACTCATCCAACTTTTAAGCCAATGCCTTCAAGGGAACAGCCAATGAAAACTTTTAATGATACAGATACCAAGAAGATCATCAAAAAATCCGACAAGCTTACCCTGAGACAGATGAAATTAATCGAAGAAGCTGAAGACCAACTTCTTCAAGCTAATACTGTCAATTCTTCAACCCCTGTGGTTGAGGTTGAGGTTGAGGAGAAACCAGTAATCACTCAAAAGCCTAGAGTTCCTAACTATATTCCGTACCTTGACAATCCTCCAGTGCAATCTGTGGGCAACTCTGGCTGGCAGGTTTCTGATGTCTGGCGGGATATTCGCGTTGATGATTTCTGTGGGTGATACCAGGGATAAGATAAGTACAAAAGAATACATTTATTCTCTGGTATACGTGCTGTTATAAACAAAAGTTGTCCTTTGGTAAAGAAGCCTACCAAATAACCAACGATAGCTTGGAGTTCACGTAGACGCTTAGGGCGCTTGTCGTATACATTGCAATGGCATGAAGTTGTTCAATGGGTAAACGAAAGAGAAAACATCACAATACATCCATTGGTGTCAAGTTAAGAAAAATAGAATCTTGTCAACAGGGTAAAACTGAATG
>NZ_JAVRCE010000006.1:0-191727 GCF_034530915.1 Nostoc sp. DedQUE09 | reverse complement strand
TCGTTCTGAATTTAAAAGTTCAGTATACACGATCGGGGTGTGAAGACAAAATAAGGTAATCTTATCTTTTATCCGATATAATCTACGATTAAAACTACTTTCCCCCAGACACAACACTTTCACCAACATGCGATCGCAAAGAAGTGCATGTTGGCCACGGAATAGAAACTATTGCGCTGCCGATAAATTTTGTTTGTCTTTGGTATCGCCTTTGATGCGTAATCCAGCGATACACACTAACATGGTGCTAACTTTTAGTTATGGCTAGCCGTAATTTATTATAGGCACAATTAACTATCGCTTTGACTGAGTGCAAAGATAGTTTACAAAAGTTGCTCAGGCGGCAATACTGCGCGGATAACTGCAACCGCCTTGATGCAGAACTGTCTGAGAATACAAATTGTCTGCTTTAATTACAAAAATTATCTACCCGAATATCCCGCCAGACATCAGACACTTGCCAGCCGGAATTTCCCACAGATTGTACTGGAGGGTTGTCAAGGAGCGGAACATAGTCAGGAACTCTAGGCTCTGAAATCGCTACTGGTTTCTCCTCAACCTCAACCACAGGGGCAGTATAATTGACAGTATTAGCTTCAAGAAGTTGGTCTTCTGCCTCCTCGATTAGCTTCATCTGTTTCAGAGTAAGCTTGTCGGATTTTTTGATGATTTTCTTAGTGTGTATCTCATTAGAAGTATTCATTGGCTGTTCCCTCGAAGGCATTGGCTTAAAATTTGGATGAGTAAAGTTGTGATAACTTAGGTATTAATAATTGCACAGAATTAACAAGGTACACCAAATCGATGGGAAATACGAGTCCCAAATTGTAAGAATTTATTAATTGTGTACAAATCTGTTTTCAGGTAGATGTCCCAGAATAATCTGTTGCACAGATGCAAGTATTAAGCGATCGCTTCTTTCCTCATAACTGTACTTCAAGATTGTTTTGTAGTTTTGGCGTTGCTGAATCATGGGATGATTTCATCCAATTTGTCATGAATTTTCAATGATTTCACCCGCCAATTCATCCCGCATTTATGCAACGCCGCAGTTTTGACTTCTAATGAGCAGATAATGGATGATTGAGAGTTCTCGAGGTAGCGGTTATTTTTTCCCACGAATTATTGATTCAGAGCAGGAATAATATAAAAATATGAGTAAGCTCATCTTAATTACAGGCATAAGCAAAGGTTTAGGTTATGCGATGACCGAGGGTTTTATTCAACAGGGACATACTGTTATTGGTTGCGCCCGTTCATCAGATGCAATCGATAAAATACGCCAAAAGTTTAGTGCTACCAACGATTTCACATCTGTAGATGTGGCAAATGAACAACTTGTAGAAAAATGGGCAATAGACGTACTTCAAAAATATTCTCCGCCAGATATAGTAATTAATAATGCGGCAATTACCAATTATCCAGCACCTTTGTGGGAAATACCATCTGAAGAATTTTCGGATCTAATGACTATTTCATGAAATTGGTCAAGGGAGTTGCTTTGACTGTATATTGACCAATGCAACAGCGATGTCTACGACGGGCTGCGCCTACGTAATTGGCTCAATGTGGTTCAGTTAAGAAAGTTCCTCTGTGAAGGCAAAGGAACAGTTCCGAAAAAGCAGGCTGATTTCAACTGTATTGGTTTATCACCTAGAGGCACAGTAAATTAGTACAATTTTTGAATACTGGAGTTTTCATTTTTGAAAAAGCATTTGAGTCAAAGTTTATCTATAGCACCAAGCCGAAAACTGAAGATTACGATCCTAACCGTAGGTTCAAGAGGAGACTTGCAACCATACTGTGCTTTGGCTATTGGCTTGAAACGTGCGGGGCATGAAGTAACCGTAGGAACCCATGAGAACTTTGAGCCATTTGTGAGGAAGTTCGATTTAAAGTTTGCGCCAATCGCTGGCAATATGCAAGAGTTTCTGCAATCGAAACAAGGGCAGCGATTGATTGCGGGAGAAAAGTTGAAAAAAGAAGAAGGAGATAAGCTTTTACTTCAACAGTTAGAATCAGCTTGGAGTGCGTGTCAGGGAAGTGAGGTAATTATCTACACGCCGCTAGCTATTTTTGGATATCACATCGCAGAGAAATTAGGTGTACCCTGCTTTTTTGCATCAGTTCTGCCGTTGACTCCTACAGGGATGTTTGGGTTTTTGAGATTTGCTCAAGTAACTAAAAACCCGCTAAAGAAATTAATCAACTATGGCAGCTACTTACTAGTAGAGTTCTTGCACTGGCAAAGATATCGTCCACTGCTCAATCACTTCAGAACAGAAACTTTGAAATTGCCGCCTTTACCATATTTGGGCAGACGCTTCAGACGGAAGACTCCGGCGAATGTATCACGAATCCCTGTGTTGTATGGATTTAGCTCACACGTCATCCCAAGACCCCGTGACTGGCCTGCATGGGTGTATGTAACTGGTTTTTGGTTTATTGACCAAGCCTCCGAATATGAGCCACCTCTGGAACTAGAGGATTTTCTGGGACGAAAGCAATTGCCTTTGTGTTTTGGATTTGGGAGCATGACGATGCCCAATCCAGAATATCTCACACATTACATCGTGGAAGCCTTAAAGAAAACACATCAAGGCGGGATTATATTATCAGGCTGGGGGAACGTTGGAAGAACAGTGAATATAAAAGATTCGCTACGAGTGTTTGTGATCAAGGAAGTTCCACATGATTGGCTGTTTCCTCAAGTGCCAGCAGTAGTGCATCACGGAGGAGCTAGTACAACGGCAGCAGTGTTACGTGCAGGGACACGATCAATTACTGTACCTTTTTTTGCAGATCAGCCAGTTTGGGGTGAAAAGCTAACTCGATTGGGAGTCAGCCCTGCGCCGATACCGTACAAGAAACTGTCAGATAAAACTTTAGCAGCAGCGATTGAAATCGTACTGGGTGATGAGGTGATGCGGTCTAAAGCCCAGGAGTTAGGTGAGAAAATCACGGGTGAAGATGGTGTGGCGAATGCTGTTGAAGTTTTCCATCGGCATCTGGGTTTGATTGAGTAGAAATTAATAATGTAACAAAAGGTATGACGCAGCGCTTGAAGGGCGAATGGGAACGATTGGTTCCCAAAATATGACTGATGGTGTTACAGCAATTGTGGCGTTTTGTACCAGAGGTTCATACAGATAGCCGTGTGGTAGATATGCATATCTCACGATTACGGAAAATTTTAACCCGATGTCTACCGGAAGAATATAGAACATCGCGTTAATATTAAGTAATATTCTTTAGAAATAGACTTGTTCTAATTTTCAAAGTTTTGAGTAGGGGAGAACATAGGCGGCTGTCCCTAGTCGAGGAGAGAAACACCTAAACAATCAGATGAAAGCAAGAATTTCTGACTCCATTGCTGACCATTTTCGAGGTGGGGAAATGGCAACCCGGATCAATCGTTTGGACTGGTCGCAAACGTCGTTAGGCAAGCTCGACGTATGGTCACAGAGTCTCAAGTCAGTGGTCAAGACGTTGCTTGCTTCGAGCTATCCGATGATTCTAACTTGGGGCACAGATTTCATCCAAATTTACAACGATGCCTATTCGCAATTGATTGGCGAGAAACATCCCGCAGCGCTTGGGATTGATATTCGGATTACACTCGCGGAGGCATGGGACACGCTGGGGCCAATGATCGAAACGGTGATGTCAACGGGAGTGGCAAATCTGACACCAGCACTACTCCTGTTGTTGGAACGTTCCGGCTACCGGGAAGAATCCTACTTTAGTGTTTCCCATGCTCCGGCAGAAGACGATTCTGGGCAGATTGTTGGGATGCTTGCGGTATGTAGTGAAGTGACACAGCAAGTATTGGGGGAGCGGCGATTGCGGCTGCTACGCGATTTATCATCTAAAGCAGGCGCAAGCCAAAGCGTTGAAGCAACCTGCCTTGATGCGCTTTCCGTTATCGCATCCTCTCCAATGGATGTGCCGTTTGCACTGCTATATCTACGTGACTCCGATACTAAAAGGTTGATCTTACAAGGATGTGTGGGGATTCAAGCAGGGCAAGTCGTCAGTCCGAGAACAATTGAGCTAGAAACCAATGGCACAGATGTTTGGTCATTGGCGAAGGCTGCAAATGGAGAAACGATTCTAATTGAAGGCATCGATGAATATATCACAATTTTAGGGGGTGCGTTTAGTGAACCAGTGAAATCTGCGATCGCACTGCCGATCGCCTCATTTGGGCAAACCGCGACATTGGGTGTACTGGTAGCCGGGATTAGCCCTAGCCGTGAGCTAGATGAGGGATATCGCTCATTCTACGAATTGTTCGCAGGTCAGATATCGGTTTTAGTCCGCAATGCTCAGGCATACGAAGAAGAACGCCGACGCGCTGAAGCATTGGCAGAGCTAGATCGGGCGAAAACAGTGTTTTTTAACAATATCTCCCATGAGTTTCGCACACCTTTGACATTAATACTGGGCCCGTTAGAGGATGTTCTCAGTAGCAAAAACGGGTCAAAGATGACAAGTGAGGAACGTGAGCAATTGCAGCTAGTTCACCGAAACAGTTTGCGTTTGCTCAAGTTGGTCAACACACTATTAGACTTTTCGCGCATCGAAGCAAATCGGATTGAAGCAGTTTATGAACCTGTTGACCTTGCTGTATTTACAACTGAACTGGCCAGTGTCTTCCGCTCAACAATCGAACGGGCCGGTTTACGTCTAATAGTAGATTGCCCACCTTTACCAGAAGCGGTGTATGTAGACCGTGAAATGTGGGAAAAGATTGTTTTGAATTTGCTCAGTAATGCTTTCAAATTCACGTTTATTGGACAAATCAGTGTAACCTTACGTTGGTACACAGAATATGTGGAACTGGAAGTCCAGGATACAGGTACAGGAATTCCAGCAGCAGAATTGCCCCATTTGTTCGAGCGTTTTTACCGTGTACAAGGGTCAAAGGGTCGCACTTATGAAGGCTCTGGGATTGGATTATCGCTAGTGCAGGATCTGATTCGACTTCATGGTGGCTCGGTTCGTGCGATTAGCAAATTAAATCAGGGAAGTTCTTTCATTGTTTCACTTCCTACGGGTACTGCTCATCTGCCCACTGAAAGCATTGTATCTGAGCATGATTTGCCGAACACTTCTTCAGTAACGGCTGCTTTTGTTGAGGAAGCATGGCGTTGGCTACCCCAAGCGGAGGGGGAGCAAGGGAGCAGGGGAGCATTTGTGCAGGGGAGAACTTACAGCAGTTCCTCTCCTCTGCCCCCCAGCCCCTCTACCCCTCTGTCTAGTTCTGCTCGTATTTTGTTAGCTGATGACAACGCAGATATGCGCGATTATTTAAAGCACTTACTCCAAGGAGATTACGAAATAGAGGCAGTTACAGATGGAGTAGCTGCCTTAGCAGCAGCCCGCAGGCAGATACCGGATTTAGTACTGAGCGATATTATGATGCCGGGAATGGACGGGTTGCAATTGTTGCGCGAATTGCGCTCTGAATCATCCACTCGGGAAGTACCTATTATCTTGCTATCTGCTCGCGCTGGTGAAGAATCTCGTGTTGAAGGCTTAGAGATGGGTGCAGATGATTACCTGATCAAACCTTTTTCGGCGCGAGAACTGCTGGCACGGGTACGAACAAATTTAGAGTTGTCCCGACTGCGTAAAGATGCTCTAGCTCAACAAGCCGAACGAATTCGGGAGCAGGCAGCGCGAGTTGAGGCGGAGGCAGCCAATCGGATGAAAGATGAATTTCTGCAAGTACTTTCCCATGAGATTCGCACACCGCTCAATGGAATGCTTGGCTGGGTTAAAATGCTTCGCCAAGGTAAATTAAATTCATCTGCAACTGTTCGGGCGCTAGAAACTATTGAGCGCAACGCTAATGCTCAAGCGAAATTAGTAGACGATTTGCTCGACGTATCATGTATTATCCGAGGACAACTGCGCCTGGAAAAGCGTCCAGTTTCTCTAATCTCAGTGATTACTGAAGCTATCGAAACTGTAAAACCACAAGCTGAAGCTAAAGATATTACGATTAACTGTATGCTCGATCCGTGCGCTAGTTCTGTTTGTGGAGATGCTAGTCGTTTACAACAAGTAGTGTGGAATCTGCTGAGTAATGCAATTAAATTTACGCCTTCTGGAGGACAGGTAGAGGTTTGCCTACAAGCTGTGGGTACAGACGCGCTCCTCCAGGTCAAAGATACGGGTAATGGTATTAAAGCTGACTTCTTGCCCTACATTTTTGAGCGTTTCCGTCAGGCAGATGCAAGTACAACCCGAAGCTATGGGGGACTAGGCTTAGGGCTAGCAATCGTCCGGCATTTAGTGGAAATGCATGGGGGAACAGTAGAGGCCGATAGTCCAGGGCTTGGGCTGGGAGCAGCCTTTGGTGTGCGTTTACCTCTGATGAGCATCTCTTATATTTCTGAGGGTACGGAATCAATTTCTGTAAACGATGAGAGTCAAATTTCACTCAACGGTTTACGAGTATTAGTTGTTGATGATGAAGCTGATGGACGTGAGCTTGTTGCTTTTATCTTGGAGCAACATGGTGCTTTGGTAAGTGAAGCAGCATCAGTAGCTCAAGCATTGTCAGCGTTAGAGTCGGGAATGCCACACATACTGATTTCGGATCTTGGTATGCCAGGGGAGGATGGCTACAGCTTTATTCGTCAAATCAGGGCTTTACCAGGAGAAAAAGGAGGTAAAATCCCAGCGATCGCTTTGAGTGCTTATGCCAAAGAAGAAGACCGAAGGCGGGCGCTGCTGACAGGCTTTCAAATGTATATGTCCAAGCCATTTGATCCACTGGAGTTAATAGTCATGGTCGCAAGTTTGTCAGGTCGTTTTCAGCAGACTTAACCCTTCAATTCATTTATTGTTTATGTTAATTGTGCTTTGAATCGTAACTTGAAGTCCGGTTCGTTCACCTGAAACATGGTTTACCCATTTTAATCATTTATGCTGTGTAGATTAGTTTCCTAAAAATACGGTTGCAATGGCGATAAGCTCTCGTTTAAGCGCGACACAGAAAACAAGATTACTTTTTTTGCCACTCACAAAGCTACAAATTCCGTTTGCAAGAGAGCATCTTGGACATATTTTATTAGTACATCCGGCTTAACTAGCTTTCGGATAACTGCCATGAATTTCACATCAAGTTGCTGATTTAAAAACGCCTCTCCATAGCAACTTGAGATAAGCTAATATTGTCCTTAAGAATGTCTATCTCTCCAGGAGAGAGTACTTTATCTTTCATTTGTTGTAGCTCATGTAGGGCAGCGTTAGCATCGGTAGCACCAAATTTGAAGTACTCAGTTAAACTACCAATGTGGTAGTTGTAATTATGATAGCGGTGTTTAAAATATAGTTCTACATTACCCCTGTGTGGCCAAGTTCCAAGTATTTGAATAGCAACAGTTTTATACTGGGGCAGTAAATCTACTTTTATCTCTGCCAATCGCTGTTGGATAGGTCTGGCGGTAACTCCTATCTTGTACAAAGTGCCAATGTTAGTTTGGATCTCTAAAAAATATAAAGAGCAGGATAAAATGCGTTGAAGTTGAGCGCGATAAAGTGTTTTGTCAGTTAATCGATATAACTTATCTGCTGCATTTTTGTATAAGGCGTGTTTGGCTGCTAGCTCTAGTTTCAATAGCTTTTTGAGCAACAGAGGTTCTTGCACTTCGTTGAATAAACTGAATTTTAACGCCCCAACAGCAATTTTCCCTAAACTACTAAATTCATAAGCTGGAGGGGTTAAATACACGTTTTTCTTGAACATTCCAGCTTTGAGAAGCCCTGGAGTAACTAAACCAGGGCTGATAGGATAATTGATTGAGCCGTATTCTTTCCAAAGCAATTTTAACTGTGCTAAATCTTTACGCGATAGGTAAATATTAAAATTATCATACAATGGTAAAATCGGGAAATCACGATTAGCTACAGGCAAGCAGGTGGCTGACGAATGGGCAAAGTGATGCTGCTTGACCTTACCTTTCTTAGCAGTTAGTTTACCGTAACAATAAGGGCATAAAAGCTCGGTTTTACCACTACCAACATCTTCAACATAGACTAATTCTCCATCTGGAGCTATACCAAATTTGAGCCACATTGTTACACTTACTCATTAACAGAAAAACCGATTGGGGCTGATAGTAGAAAGTTCAAGCAAGCTTTAAATAATTTGCAGATATACAAAATTTGGCTCAAACTAGTGCTAGTGTACTATAGGATTTCTAATTTAGGATTTAATTTGCTTGAAAATGGGTGAAGAACGAGACTGCTTGTGATGGAACTACCCTTGGGACAAGAATCTGTCGCTAGAACCAGGAAAATAGTTCACATTGATATGGATGCTTTTTACGCATCGGTAGAACAAAGGGACAACCCTAGCTACCGAGGTAAACCGTTAGTCGTCGGTGGCAGCCCCAATCAGCGAGGTGTGGTTGCAGCAGCTAGTTATGAAGCCCGTAAGTTTGGCATTTATTCCGCAATGCCCTCAGTAACCGCTTTTGCGAAATGTCCTGGGCTTATCTTTGTCAGACCGAGATTCGACGTTTACCGAGAGATTTCTACTGCAATCCACGCTATCTTTAAACGCTACAGTGATTTAGTGGAAGGAGTTGCGCTAGATGAGGCATATTTGGATGTCACTGAGAATAGGCAAAACATCCCCTACGCTTCTACGATCGCAAGACATATCAAAACTGCAATTTTCCAGGAAACCCAGTTGACGGCAACCGCAGGCGTGTCGATTAACAAGTTTCTTGCAAAAATGGCATCAGGGCAGAACAAGCCCAACGGACTAACAGTGATTTTGCCAGAGGATGCGATGTCTACGACAAGCCGCAAGCGTCTACGCATTTGTAGAGCAGCTAGCGATTGAGAAGTTCCACGGCATTGGAGAAGTTACGGCGGCGAAGATGCACTCACTCGGCATTCACACTGGCGCAGATTTGAAAGAGCGATCGCTGACTGAGCTAACACACCACTTTGGTAAAGCAGGTAATTATTACTACAAAATTGCCAGGGCAGAAGATGACCGCCCAGTTGAAGCAAATCGAGTTCGCAAGTCCATTGGTGCAGAAACCTCATTTGCACAGGACTTAAGTGATATCAGCCAGATGTTACAAGAACTCGAACAGATTGCCCAAATTGTCGAGCAACGGTTAGAGAAGCATGAAACACGAGGCCGTACATTAACATTGAAAGTCAAATTCTCTGATTATCAGCAGTTAACCCGCAGTAAGACAATGCTTGCTCCCATTAGTGAACTCTCTACGATTTTTGAGATAGCCAAAGCGCTGTTTGAGTCGATTGATTTGGAAAACCGCAGTATTAGGTTGCTGGGAATTTCCTTGTCTAATCTGGATAACGCCAAACAAACCCCAGTAATTCAATTGCCACTATTCCAAAATGCAGGCATTATATTTTAGCGTAGGCTAGCAAGAACCGCAGGTATAGTGCTGTTTAACCCTCTTATGTCACTTGCGGAAAACAATAATCAAAGCGAAACTTTGAAACTTTGATTTAATAAGCTTTTGAGCTTTTCTTTTCTAACAGACACTAAAATTTATAGCCAAAAACTGAGAATGAAGGCTCTCAAAGGCTTTCATGCATTGGCTTCTCTCAAAGTGACACAACAGGGTTAAATACTGACTCACCCACGACATAGATCATCAACTCTCAACTCGCGCCACACGTCTGACGGTTGCCACCCAGAGTTACCAACAGAGCGTAGGGGGCGATAGTGTTCAGAAATGTAGTCCGATTTTGATACTTCAATGTACACAGGTGGATTTGGTTCAATTACTGGTTCAGGAATATTTTGGCTCTCAGGAATCTCAATGGGTTCAATCGGTGGTGGGGTTACTTCTGTTTTCTTGCGAACTGGGTTAGAGGTTTTTTTGATGAGGCGTTTCATATCGATAGGAATCATTTGGCTTTGCACAAAGAAGGGATATCCCAGAATACAAGAACTTATCAGCGAATCAGAGACATTTTGCCATAAAGTTGTATGGGCGTAGATTGCTTTTTAGGGACGGGAGCCAGTTTGATTTTTGATTTGGCATTGATACAACTCGACCGCTATACCCCCCAATCACCCATTCAGGTAATAGTTGCTCAAAACGACCATTTTTTCTTCTCTGTATACAAGAAAATGAGAAGTTGATTGTGTCTTAGGTTGCGATCGCTGCCATTGAGCAGTGCCAATAAATTTATATATTCTATTGAGATGTATGAATGAGATTCGACTCTTGGGCTATTTTTAGCTGAGTTTCTTTAATAGAGATTTTTCTCACCAGTTCATTCACTGCATCGACTGAATCATCATTTTCAGTAATCATGGCTTTATCACGAATATCCGTTTTTAGCAGGAATAATTGCTACAAAGCTTGCTATGTATGAATAAAAATTAGCTACATTTTTCATTTTACACAAGTATATTAAAAAAGATATTTCCTTTCAAAACTTGCTTAAGTGATACTAATGCAGACACAGGTGTTAGAACTAGAAAAAATCGCTGACAAAATTAGAAAACTATTCGCACTGAGCCAATCTCCCAACGAAGCAGAGGCAAGCGCCGCCGCAGCTAAAGCCCAGGAAATGCTAACCCGGCACAATTTATCGATCGCCTCACTCCAAGATTGGACACCTCAACCACTAGAAGAAGAAGTCATTCGCCAGTTTAAACGCATGACATCATGGAAATTTATTTTACTAAGTGGTGTTTGTTGGGGGAATTATTGCTCTGCAATCACTAGACACTACCATAGCGGGTCTAAAATGATTATCTTAGGGCGAAAAGTGAATATCGTCTCTACTCAGATTCAGTTTGAGTATCTTGAACAAACTATTGAACGACTGGCAAAACAAGCCGTAGGCGATCGCGCTTTTAGAAATGCTTTTAAATTAGGTGCTGCTAATAGACTTGTAAATAGGATTCTTGAGAATCGTGAACAACAGAAAAATGGAGGGATTGCTGGAACTGCTGAGTCGGTTGCAGTACCCGCAATCATCGTGCAAGCACTCTACGAAAAGCTGGAATCTGAGTTAGAAGCATATCTAAATAATGTAAAAGTTAAACAAATGGCTTTACCATCGTGTGGTTCAAAAGACGGATATTTCTCTGGGATATCTGCGGCTGATTCTGTCTCTCTTAATCGCCAAGTTAGTAGCAGTCAACAGCACTATCTACTAGGTTAATTAAGACTTATTAGGAGATAGCGGCAGTGATCAGAGTAGATTGTGGGGTGATTGCCCTCATACAGTGCTTGATGCAATCGCTGTAGGCAAGATTTACAGTACTTATACAGAGGTATAAATAATTGCCAAATTAGCAACTGAATGTTTGGAAAAGAACCAAGGTAAGTTGCTGATGCTATTAGCTTTAATCCATAAGGCACAGACTATTCTGGAGATTGGTACGTTAGTTGCGATCGCTGTTGTTACCTCTGACAATTAGCAACGAACTCCAAACTGCTTAACAAAGCCGTAGTTTCACTAAATCTATCTCCGATGTAAATTAGCAGTCTCCCAGAATACTCATTTTTACTCCACCTTTAGGAGCCATTAAAAAACCCCGTCGTGCCGGAGTAACAGGGGCTTTCTCCTCTAATTTCAACTTAGAATTCAACAGAATCGTCGCCAGAATTAATTTCATTTCAAATAAAGCGAATACTTGACCTAAACATTGACGAGAACCTGCCCCAAAAGGCCAAAATTCATAAGGTGAGTATTTACGATTTATAAACCTCTCTGGTTGAAATTGATCTGGTTGAGGATATAAATCTTCTCTGCGGTGAGTTAGGTAAATAGAAGGTATTGCAAATGTCCCAGAAGGAACGTGATATCCCCTTAAATTAACAGGTCTGCGAGTAACTCTAGGAAAAGTGGACGAAACTACAGGGTAAATCCGTAAAGTTTCTTGACAAACTGCTGTCAGATAAGTCAGTTGAACAATTTTGAGAGGGTCAGGAGTATTTAAGCCTTGTAACTCATGCAATAGTTTCTCATAGACTTGTGGTTGTTGATGAATCCAGTACAAAGCCCAAGCCAGAGCATTAGCAGTAGTTTCATGACCAGCATTGAGTAAAGTTAAGAGGTTATCTTTTAATTCGACATCACTCAAGCTCTGTCCATTTTCATATTTTGCTTCTATTAGCATACTCAGAACATCAAAATGTTCCCTTTGCACAAGTTGACGACGCTCCAATATTTGAACCATGAGATTTTCATCGATCTGTTGTCGCTTCCTGAGATATCTTCCCCAAGGACTCCAAATACCTAAATCCTTTCGTAAAGACGGAAGTAATAAAGCGCTAACGATGAACGGTGAACTAGTCAACGAGAGCCAAGTTGTCATTAAATTTTTCAGTTTTTCAAATCTGGATTCCTCCTCAATACCAAAGACTATTTTTAAGATAATCGTCATAGTAATGTCTTCAGTTAAATGTCGAGCAATAAAGGTTTGACCAACTTTGAGGTGTTGTATAGCTTGTTGGGTAATATCACAAATCTGTTGCCCATAATTGAGCATCTGTTCCCCGTGAAAGGGAGGCATGATAAGTCTTCGCAGACGCTGATGGCGTTCTCTATCTTGCACAATTAATGAGTTTTCTCCAATTTGAGCTTTGAAGGGTTCATTAACAGCAGCTGGAGCATCAAGAATTTTATTTGTTGGATTAAATAACTCTTGAAGATCCTGGGGATGACTAACAACTAAAAGGTCTACATTCCCAAAGGTATTAATGAAAAAAATATCTCCACAATTTTTTGCACAACGCTCTAAAAACTCCAATGGCTTTAAGGTAGATTCGATTTGTTGGATAATTTTAGGAGTTTTAAGTTTCTCAATCTGTTTAATTGTCATATTTACTGGCTGTGCGACGATTATTTTGTTTGTCTGCTAATTATTCTAATTTGGATGTTATCTCTGTGTAGCAGTCTTCTGCTAAGGGATATGACCATTGTGCCTCTTCCCCCTCTGCCCACACACGAAAATCATTCTTGTTAATAAAAAATTGGGTATTTTAACTGATTGATAAAGGTGCTTTATCTTAATCTCTTACCGATGCTTATGCCCTTTCTTTTTCAATATGCAAGCGACGATCAAAGTGCTAAATAGAAGCGCTCCAGTAACAGAAGAAGGTTCTGGAACAGGCTGAGACTCTACAAAACGCACACGGATATCTTCATCAACAACTGTCAAGACACTTTCTTGACTAAACTGTTGAAGGTAAGCTTCAATAATTTGGTTAATAGAAGTTTCGTTATCCAGAGTATCTTCAAAGATAAGGCTGATAACCTTGGAGGGTTCTTCAATAATAATTCCGGTACTGTCTTGAAATTGCCCATTGGCATCAAAAATTGTTAGACCCGATGGGAAACGAGGGGTAATCACACTATCAACAAACGTTTGAAACTCGCTTTCGGATACCTCTTGACCTCCGGGAATGTTGCGCCCAAAAAATAAATCTGCTTGGATTAGTTCTGGAACTGGACTGTTGTCAATTAGATCATCAGCTAAACCGAAGCTAACCTTTACATCTTGATTGGCCGCAACCAAAACACTTTCTTGATTAAATTGTTGGCGGTACGCCGTTACAATCTCGTTAACTGAGGTTTCATTGCTCAAAGCGTCTTCCAAAAGTAGGGTGACAACCTTCGAGGGTTCTTCAATAATGGTTCCGGTGCTGTCTTGAAATTGCCCATTGGCATCAAAAATTGTTAGACCCGATGGGAAACGAGGGGTAATCACACTGTCAACAAACACTTGAAACTCGCTCTGAGATACTTCACCGTCCCCAGGAATGTTACGCCCAAAAAATAAATCCGTTTGGATGAGCTTTGGAACTGAACTATTGTTAAATAAATCCTTACCTGAACCGAAGCTAACTGCAAGCTCGTCAAAGTTTGCCACTTGTAAAACACTTTCCTGATTGAACTGCTTGCGGTATGCCTTGACAATCTCGCTAATAGATACTTCGTTTGTTGGAGTGTCTTCTCGGAAGAGGGTAACAACTTTAGCAGGTTCTTCGATAAGTTTTCCTGTACTATCTTGAAATTGCCCATTGACATCAAAAATTGTTAGACCACTTGAGAAACGAGGGGTAATTACAGCATCAACAAAAGCCTGAAACTCTTTCTGGGATACCTCTTGACCTCCGGCAATATTACGTCCAAAAAACAAATCTTCCTGAATTAGGGAGAATGCTTTAGCTTTAGGTAAATCTACTATGAACGCCAGAGAAAGGGCGGTACTAGTGGCCAGAGCGGTAGTAATTTTGTTGAAAATATATTTTTTAGACATAGTTGTAATGCTCCTAAGCGAATAAACTAAAGCCTAAGATTTAGCTCATGTTAGGTACTGAATAAATGTGAAAACCTTTTTGCACTACAATGAAAATACTCTACGTAGCAAAAAAAACTAGTGTTTGTGCTGAAGTTCATCAAATCTTTAAAATAAAATTTATAGTTTGTTCATTTTTAGTCTGTACTGCTCCCTCAAAACATGGTTGCAATGGCGATCACAAAAAGCTCAAGCTTCCCCTATCGCCGCCCCCGCCTCTTCTGTGCCTTTGTTACAACCGCCCTCCACGGCCTACGATCGCTCCTTGGGGTAATAGTGCATTCATGTTTTTTTGACCAAATTTTGATAACCATTGGTTAACACGCATTCAGCCAAGGGTATTGTATTGGGATTGGTTTATTGCGTTTAATCCTTGTATAGTGCAGCTTTAAAAGTTTTTCGCTCTTTTTGCGTAAATTACAAAACTCTAGCTGAAGAATATTACATAGCGAACGAATTATATTAGGGCTTATGCATTGACATAAAATATGGTGGCATCATGAACATATATCTAGCCAAGTCTTCTGTGATATTCCATCTGGGGTTACTCCGCCGCTTGTAGATTTCAAACACTACAGAACCTCCGCTTAATCACGCACTAACCCGGCAGTAGTGGAAAATAACTTTAGGGACGTGGTATATAGCAATCCTCGAAAACTGCTGCTAACAAGCGTAGGAGTAATAGCGATCGCTACATTTCAACTTTTCTATTTTTGTATGTTCGGCAGCCTTATTTGATATTTCGCCCCATACCAAAAATCTTAACGCTACCTAGTTCACCGGACATTTTTCTTCCTTACAAAGATGTGCGTTTAGCTATTGCCGGCTCTAATGAATATATACATGGCTGGTGGATTCCAGCACCATTACCAAAAGAGCTGGAAGTCCCTAAGCAAATTGTTACAAAAGCCAGTGTTAAGGGAAAACTTAAAATAAGGAACTATTTTAAATGCTGGGGTATGGGTGCATGAACGTTAATTTTAGAGGAGTAAAGCTGTGAAATTATTTTGGAATACAAGTTTTTATGGAATTTTTTGGATCTGGAATCTGACATTTTTAATGTTAGTTTACATAGGGATATTGCCATACGTAGGCGTACCATTATTTCAGGCAACCTTAACAGGTGATATCCCATCTGAATTTTCTTTGACTCTAGTTACTTTAATTGCCATCCCCACAATTTCCAGTATTATCGGTGGTTGGAGATTTACCAAACAACCTTTACAACTAATTCGCCTATTTTATGGTATAGAAGCACCACTGTTTTTATTGTGTTTGTTGCGGTTATTTGTGATCCGAGAACTGACATCAGCCAGTAGCCAGATTCTGATAACAATGGGCGTATGTATAGCTGCTTTTACTGGAGAGTTATTTTGGGGTTATGCTTCCCGACGTAAAAGTGGTTTGCAATGGGCACAAATGTTAGCCCATACATTAATGCTAGTATTTGGAATTTATGCGGGTGCGGTGTTGTTATTTTACGCCTTGCCTTTAGCAGTATTTCTGTTGCAAGAATTCCTCAAATTTGCATGGCTAAAACTATTATGGGATGTACTATATCACTCAGCTTTTGTGGGAGGGTTATTTATAATAATTCCTTGGCTGGCTATTGTTAGTTTCAGTGCCACATTGTTTATTGCAATGCCATCGGCGTTAACAGCAATGTATGTACATTCAGGAGCAAAAATTTTAAGAGCCTTTGCTTCAGAACATGGTAAGAATAAAACATTTGCTGGTGCTGGTGCAGTTATTGTGGCGTTTGCAGTTACTTTTGTATCTTTACAACAACAACCCCAAGTATTAGCTTTTTCACTCTTAGCTAATGCACCTACAAATGATAGCGATCGCCAAACGCTCGTAGCCAAATCAGAACAAATTCGTATAGGATTAGTTAATGCTTATTTATCTTCTTACCGCTACCTTAGCAGCAAGCAAGAAAATAACCATATCAGTGCTATGTATCATCATGTATTAGGCTTAGATAAATCAGCCACTGATGGATTGCAAGCAACTTATAACTTTCTGATGTCACCATTTTTATATAATGGTTCTGACAAAGATACCGCCAAGGCAGAGAAACTTTACGCCGATTTTTTTGATACACCTCTACAAAAAGCAGAAAAAACAGCAGTTAGTCACGCAGTACAATCTACTTTTAATGAACAAGAAGTTAAAGCAGGTTTATTAAATATCAACGAAAAAAAAGTTTTATTAGTATCACAAGAAGTCACAGTTAAAGAACATGGTGATTGGGCTGATGTGGAATTATCCGAAATTTATAAAAACCAAACACAAGAAGTTCAGGAAGTTTTTTACTCCTTTTCTTTGCCAGAAAGCGCTGTAATTACTGGCTTATGGTTGGGAGATACTAATAAATTAGACCAACGTTTCCCTTTTGTTGTCTCTCCTCGCGGTGCTGCCCAGAAAGTTTATAATTCTCAAGTTAGACGTTCACGCCCTATAGATCCGGCTTTGTTGGAACAAGTAGGGCCGAGACATTATCGCTTACGGGCTTTTCCTATTCCTCCAAAGAATGTACAACAAATACAAGGGCAACCACCACTCCCCACAGAAATGCACCTATGGTTAACTTACAAAGTGCTGGGACAAGAATTGGGTTGGGAAATGCCCGATTTAGGGGAAAGACGTAATATTTTCTGGACTAATCAAACCAAGCGTATCCGCAACGGCAAAGAAATCGGTTTGAAAGACGATGTTTGGTTAGAAAAATTCATAAGAGCAAGTGGAAAAATTCAATCTGTATTACATGAAGTAAATTTAGAGTCTGGCTACAAAATATTAGCTAAACCCTTATCTAGTCAAGATTACACCTTACCCAAAGGCCAGCGAGTTGCTGTAGTTCTCGATACTTCTCGCAGCATGGGGGAACATATTAAAGAATTGCTGCAAACATTATCATGGTTGAAACAACACAGCTTTGCAGATAATGATTTGGCAAACAACGATGCAGATTTATATCTCAGTGTTTCTCCAGGTGCTGCACCCAAACGCTTAGATAATCTCCAGCAATTCCAACCGGAAAAAGTCGCCTTTTACGGTACAATTCAACCCCAAGAAATGCTGACACAGTTTAACAATTTGCGTGGAGATACAGCTTATGATGTCGTTTTGTTGTTGACTGATGAAGGCAGTTATGAATTATCGAAGAACAATAAAACCGTCCCTAATACGCCTGCACCTTTGTGGATGCTACATCTAGGTGGATTACCTGGGGCTTATAACGATGGCATTATTAAATCATTACAAGATAGTGGTGGTGGAGTTGCTGTTGATATTTCTGAGGTGCTGCAACGAATTGCTACTAAATCAGTTTTAGGTGACTCTGTTGTGAGTGTTGTCAATGGTTATGCTTGGTATTTGCAAACATTAGGCACAGCAATTGCAACTAGCAACCAACAAGATGATTTCTTGCCATTAGCAGCCAGACAATTAATTTTAGGGTTGAGTAAAAAAATTAAATTAGACAACCTCAAAGGTTTGGATGTGATTCACGCCGTAGCTAAAAAGTATAAGATTGTCAGCCCTTATTCTTCGATGTTGGTATTAGTCAACGATGAACAAAGACAGTTACTCAAAGAAGCAGAAGCCCAGAGCGATCGCTTTGACCGTAAAGTTGAGAACGGGAAGGAAAATCTCTCTAAACCCGTTAATCCCTTGAAAGTTAGTGTACCTGAAGCATCAGGGGGATGGTTTTTAGGTGTGAGTGCGATCGCTTTATTCATTCTTGTGAAGCGTCGGCGTTAATTACAGCATATTTCAGGTAAATGAAAGACATCTCCGAAAAAGAATTGTTTTGACGTAGCACTGCTACGTCTCTACAAGGTTTCTGGGTAACGCATATTTAATTTCTGGAGATGTCTAATCTTTTAAGCGTAGTAATCGCCAAAAATCTTTCTTGTGCTGCTATGGATAATAACTATATGCTGACTATTTTTACTGCTTGCTTATCTCAATATGAGGATATCTCTAAACCCGCTTGTCAATAGTGTTTCAGATGCGCTTACCCTGTTGTTGTAATTGGTATAGTTGATTTTTTAATGCTTCACCAGTGTGAATATGGCTGAAATTATTTCACTCTACATTTGAAGATTTTGGATTATGAGTCATACTAAAAAAAGGCTTATGATTTCAGCAATCACTAACTATATTTCCAAGCAGCCATTTGGCTAAGGAGATAGTTGAAAGTGGGTTGACATTCATTATTGATGAAAACTTATTAGTAGGGAGGTGAAGCCATGAACCAGTCTCATGAGGAAGACAAAAATAAATTCCTGTCCCCTCGTGGTCGCTATTACGGACAAGTTAAACCAGAAAACTTAGTTTTTAATGCTAACTTGCAAGAATTTGCTCTATCTCTTTTGCTCCCTGCTTCCTCCATAAGAGCCTCTTGTTCAAGAGAGCGAATTAATTCCCGAATGACATCAGTTGCTGGTCTACCTGTCATTGCACAATATCGTTCAAGCTTTTCGCTTTCAACTGATGCGAGATTTAGCGTAATTCGTTTGACAGCCCATTTTTTGTTCATAACTTACTCTACTAAGTTACTTGCCATAAATGTTTAGAGCCACCAAACAGTTGCAAGCCTTTTAACTTGATGATTACTGTGTAACAGGTGTACCGTTTAAAGTCATCACAGGTTTGCGATCGCAAAGGCTAATATCAGCTTTCCAACGGGAGGGGAATTTTGAATCAATGAAAGTGACTTGAAATCTGCCCCAATGATAAGTAGGTTTACCATCAGCCCCTTCTCTATAGGTATCACAACGTACCGATGAAGACTTTTGTACCCAATAGCCATTATATGAACCTCGGTCATTAAACACTCCTGCTAAACCATCAATGAAGATTATTCCATCGCGACCATAACGCCACACGGCAGTTTTATTACGATCTTCTTGATAAACCACTTTATATTCTTCCGTTTTCCAAACCTCATCTGCTAGAGCTTTTTGAGGCGCAGCAGTGCAAATCAATGAGGCTAAGGTCAGGAGAACATAGTTCTTTTTCATAAAATTGACTTTGCTCAATTCAAAATTTAGCATGAATTACGAGGTCAATTTTCTCACAATTTTATGCGCTTATTATGAAAATCAAAGGGTTTTAGGGGAGACAGTCCGTGGGCTAGCCAGAGCCTTGACAGGCGATTTCAAAGGAGCAATTACAGACTTTGAGGCTTGGGGTGATGGTGCATTTATCTTTGACAAATGAGTGATAACGGAGGGTTATCACGTATTCAGCCAAGGGTATTGTATTGGGCTTGGTTGATTGCGTCTAATCCTTGTATAGTGAAGCTTTAAAAGTTTTTCGCTCTTTTTCCGTAAATTACAAAACTCAAGCTGAAGAATATTACATAGCAAACGAATTATATGTAAAGCAGGGGGCAACACTTTAAAACTCCCATATTTAATTTTTTTGCAAGCGCTGCTCTGGACTCCTTGCCCCAGAGCAGTTTTTCATTGCACAGGTGGTCTCCCTTGAGTCAAGTAGCCGTTGGTAGCAATTGAATTAGGGTGTTTACTCACAGAAGCAGGAATGTTGCGCGGAAAGTCCGTAAAAGCCGATACTCTAAGTGTAGTAAGCATAAACCTTGATCACCAGTAAAACTCCTAGTACAGGGATTTAAGCAATGGCAAAGATTCAGTAGACTTGGCAACGTAGGCTGCGCTTTTATGCTTAAAGGTTGTTTGAAAAGGGTCGGCTTGAGCCTCAAGTGCGACTCAGAGGCGCGATCTCAAATCCCAAAATTCCGATTCTCTCGTGGCAGTTTTTCGGTAGCCAGGGTAGTTAAACACACATTTGAGGACTTTTCAAACATCCTCTAATACACAAACTAATTTATTAAAAATGGTGTACTTATGAGCAACAATCAATTATCCAACAGATATAACGACAATAGACTGTACACTAGATTAGTTACTACACTCAAGATTCTTCAGGTTATCGGCTTTTTTATTGTAGCCATTGTTTTCCTTATAATATTTTCAATATTTGGGCGAGCTTTAAGTTTTGGTGCAGGTAATATATTTATCCTCTTGCCTTTAATTTATTTAATTATTCCCTGTATTATTATATATATTCTGACAGCAGCTTTAATATCAATCATTGACCTTTTAAGCCGTGTAGAAAGGAATACAAGGTCTGAATAATAGCTGATGAATGAAGCTTTTAGACCGACAAGGGGATTAGTGAATCGGTATTCTAGTTGCCAAATGAAATTTTTGGTTGAGGGACTATGGGAAACATTCTGCATATTGATTCAAGTCCACGGGGCGATCGCTCCAAATCTCGTAAATTAGCCAAGGAGTTTATTGCTGCGTGGCAAAGTCTTCATCCTGATGATGTGGTTAGCTATCGTGATTTAAGGCAAACGCCAGTTCCTCACGTCACTGAAGATTGGATTGTGGCTTGTTTTACTCCACCAGAAGCACTGACTTCAGAAATGACTGAACTGCTGAAGTTTTCCGATGAGTTAGTGGATGAGTTTTTGGCGGCTGATCGCTGTGTGTTCAGCGTGCCGATGTACAACTTCAGCATTCCGTCCAACTTCAAAGGATACATTGATCAAGTGATTCGTGTGGGTCGCACATTCACGGAGGAGGATGGTCAAGTCAAAGGACTTGCAAACGGTAAAAAAGTGTTGTTCATTACATCACGAGGCGTTGAATATGGAGCAGGTTCTCTTTATGAAGGATGGGATTGTCAGGAACCTGCGCTGCGGTATGCTTTTCAATTCATGGGTGTGACTGATATTGAGTTCATTCATGCCAATGGTCTAGATATGGGAGACGAGGTACGGAAACGAGCGTTAGACAAAGCACAATCTGAAATTCAAGAATTAGTTAATAGTTGGTAGCGCCAGCCAGCTAACAAGTTGATGAAGCGGACGGGCGAGATATCTTGGCGGTGATACTGAACTTCTCTGCGCGGCTTATCCTGGTCGCTTCTCGCCGCCCCCGCCCTCATCCCTGCCCGATTAATAACCGCTCTCCACAGCCGACAATTGCTCACCTTGAGGTGATGGTGCATTCATGCTGAAGGGCGAATGTGTCCAATTTGTTCCCAAAATATGACTAGAACAATGATTCAGTAATATCAATATTAGTTACTTCCTATTTTCTAGCTTTTTAATAATTCAAGTATTGAAAACCTGAGAAGTAACTTCATTTATTATCGGTAATAATTCTTTCTGAATTTTCCGTTGGATAACTAACAAAAAAGGATTTAGTATTGAATTTAACTGGATATCTTTTGCGATACTTATTTTTACATTATTGTTACTAAGTTTTTTAAGTAATACTATAAGTTGTGCTTCTCTCAATTGTAATCGTTGCCATTAGGAGCCGACAATTGAATCATCTCAGTAAAACGTGAATACTTAACCATATCGGTAGGGGGATAATCTGCCGACACTGCAATTAACCCAATTTTTATATCCTCGAAATAAATCACGCCCCCAATACGCCCTTCAAGAAAGAAAGCTCCATGAAATAAATGATATGGAGCTATGTAGATCACCAAACAGTCACTAATCTTTATTGCCCTGTCAAACATCTGCTGACAAGTTTTTTGGAGGACGGCATCTAGATATTCATTATAGGCAGGCTCACCCAGGTCAGTGAATTCCGGTAGATCCGCAAAATGATCCATATAAAATAGCCAAATATCGGACAAGTCTGCGTCATTCGCCAGTTTCTGTTTAAGTTCTTGCAATCGGTCGATATTCATATTGTGGATATTGAGGAGATCGGGCAAACAGACAGTTAAAAAGTATCAATAGTTAACTTTCTACGATTTTTTAGTTGAGATAGCCAAAGCACAGTTTGAGCCACGCTTGCTGAAGAACCGCAGCATCAGGCTACTGGGCATTTCCTTGTCCAACGGTTGCTGCTTGTGTAGTGTGCCAATTAGAAGCCAGAGAGCGGATTTTTTGAAGTTCCGATGGAGAGAGACGCTCCAAGTTACGCAGTATTTGAGTCATACGTGGCTGCTCTTTTAGCAAGTCGTAATGACGAGCCAGAAAGTCCCAATAAAAAAAGTTGAAAGGACAAGCATTATCCGTACTGCGCTGGCGATGGTTATAAGCACAATTTTTACAATAGTCGCTCATGTTGTTGATGTAGTTAGCAGAAGCAGCATAAGGCTTAGATGCAATCATTCCACCGTCAGCAAACTGCCCCATACCAATAACATTGGTTTGCATTACCCAATCGTAGCCATCAATAAAAGCAGCATGAAACCAGTCTTCAAGTTCTTGGGGGGAGATACCTGCTATCAAAGCAAAGTTGTTCAAGACCATCAACCGTTGAATATGATGAGCATAACCTATTTGTTTAACCTGAGTTAGAATTTGGTGCAGACAATTCATCTGTGTATCGCCAGTCCAATAAAAAGCAGGCAGTGGATGAGTGTGGTTAAACCAGTTACGTTCTGAATAATCATCATCTAGGTAAACATAAACACCGTGCATATACTCTCGCCAGCCAAGCACCTGACGGATAAAGCCTTCAATGCTGTTTAGCTCCCAGTCGCTGCTGTTGTCTAAATATGCAAGTTGTGCCGCCTGAACAACTTCCAAGGGATGAAGCAATCCAATATTGAGATAGGGAGAAAGCATCGCGTGCCACATTGTCTGTTCGCCAGTCACCATCGCGTCCTGGTATGACCCGAATGAAGACAAACGTGTTTCGATAAAAAACTTCATTACTTGTAGTGCTTGCTGTCGCGTTACACCCCAGCAGAAGGGTTCTAATTGCCAGTAACTTTGATTGTCACCGAATGCCTCAGATTGCTTAATGAAGTCAATTACATCTTGTGTAATTGAGTCTGGTTCAAACCATAAAGGTTCGGGTAAGGTCAGTTTGCCTTTTGGTGGTTTGCGATTTTGTTTGTCAAAGTTCCATCGACCACCAACAGGTTGGTTGCCGGACATTAGAATGTTGAACCTCTGTCGTCCCTGGCGGTAAAAGTCCTCCATGATTAGGCGTTTGCGTCCACTTGCCCAGTCAATGAACTCCTGATCACTCCAGATAAAACGGTTATTTGGTGTAAAAGTGACTTGAATTGTCAAGTTTAACTTTTGAATTAATCTAGCAAAAGGGCGATCTGTTGGAGTCATCACCCGCAGTTCGGTAATTTGGTATTGCTCAATCCATTGGAGTAAAGGTGTTTTGAAATCTTGGCTTTGAGCGTATGTTACTGGGAAGCCAAGCGATCGCAATTCGGCAGCAAAGTGACGCATGGCTGACCAGACCAATACCAGTTTTTGCAAGTGATAAGGAAGTTGCCCTGCATGGGCAAGAGATTCGATAAAAATCACAGGAGTCTGTTGGTGTTTTTGTAGGCAACTCTCTAGCGCTGACTGCCCAGCCCAAAGTTGATCTCCGAGAACCCAAACACCAATAGTCATGCCCTTGCTCCCTCTAATACCGTGCGTTGACAACGTGACGACAAAATTCTATTCAATCAAGTGTAACGTCATTGTTACAAAAACTTTCTCAATGAAAAAGCTTATGAAAGCCTAAAAGCGCTAGAGCTAATGTACTATTATGATGAGAAAATTCTCAAATATCTAGATTGAATCATAAATTTACCAGAGAATAGTCGTTTCCACCGCTTGCTAGAAATGGTAATACTTCAACAACAATGCAGACGAGGAAAATAGTTCACGTAGACATGGATGCCTTCTACGCATCGGTGGAACAGCGAGACAACCCTAGCTACCGAGGCAAACCCTTAGTAGTCGGTGGCAGTCCCAATCAGCGAGGTGTAGTTGCAGCAGCCAGTTATGAAGCTAGAAAATTTGGTATTCACTCTGCGATGCCCTCAGTAACTGCGTTCGCTAGATGTCCCGCCCTTATCTTTGTCAGACCGAGATTCGACGTTTACCGAGATATTTCCGCAGCAATCCACACCATATTCAAACGCTACACTGATTTAGTAGAAGGAGTTGCACTAGATGAAGCATATCTAGATGTTACTGAGAACCGACAAAATATCCCCTACGCTTCTACTGTCGCAAGACACATCAAAACTGCAATTTTCCAGGAAACCCAGTTGACGGCAACCGCAGGTGTGTCAATTAACAAGTTTCTTGCAAAAATGGCATCAGGGCAGAATAAGCCGAATGGACTGACGGTGATTTTGCCAGAGGATGCGATGTCTACGACAAGCCGCAAGCGTCTACGCATTTGTAGAGCAGCTAGCGATTGAGAAGTTCCACGGCATTGGGGAGGTGACGGCGGCGAAGATGCACTCACTCGGCATTCACACTGGCGCAGACTTGAAAGAGCGATCGCTCCTGGAGCTAACACACCACTTTGGTAAAGCAGGTAATTATTACTATAAGATTGCCAGGGCAGAAGATGACCGCCCAGTTGAAGCAAATCGAGTTTGCAAGTCAATTGGTGCAGAAACCTCGTTTGCTAGAGACTTAAGTGACTATAGTGAAATGTTACAAGAACTCGAACAGATTGCCCAAATTGTCGAGCAACGGTTGGAGCAGCATGAAACGCGAGGACGCACATTAACTCTGAAAGTTAAGTTCTCTGACTATCAGCAGCTAACCCGTAGTAAGACAATGCTTGCTCCCATCGGTGAACTCTCTACGATTTTTGAGATAGCCAAAGCGCTGTTTGAGCCGATTGACCTGGAAAACCGCAGTGTTAGGTTGTTGGGGATTTCGTTGTCAAACCTGGATAATGCCAAACAAACCCAAGTCATTCAACTGCCACTATTTCAAAATGCAGGCATTATATTTTAGCGTCGGCTAGCAAGAACCGCAGGCATCGCGCTGTTCAAATACTGACTCACCCACGACAAAAATCATCAACCCTCAACTCGCGCCAAACATCAGACGGTTGCCACCCGGAGTTACCCACAGAGGGTAGGGGGCGATAGTGTTCAGAAATGTATTCGGATTCGGAAACGTAGTCTTCAATGTACACAGGTGGATTGGGTTCAATTACTGTTTCAAGAATATTTTGGCTCTCAGGAATCTCAATGGTTTCAATCGGTGGTGGGGTTACTTCTGCTTTCTTGCGAACTGGGTTAGGGTTTTTTTTGATTTCTTCAAGCCGCACACTCGTGACTTCCGGTCATGAGTTAGGCGCTCTATATTAGGTGTCACTTTGTGTTAAAATCGAAAGGTATTCAGCAAATTAAAGAAATTGTCATCCCTCCAAAAAGCATTTAAAGTTACTCTCATACCGACACACAATCAAGAGGTCTTAATCAACAAGACGATTGGTTGTGCAAGATATGTATATAACCGCTTTTTGGCACTAAGACAAGAGTTATATACGACTGAGCAGACAACCTTAAACTACAATGCTTGTAGTCAAAAGCTAACTATACTCAAGAAAGAAATTGAATGGTTGAAAGAAGTAGATAAGTTTGCCTTACAGAATTCACTCAAGAATTTAGAGACAGCATACAAAAACTTTTTTGCTGACTTAAAGAAGATGAAAGGGAAAAAGAGTGTAGGCTTTCCTAAGTTTAAAAAGAAGCATGGATGTAAACAATCTTACAAAACTAACCTGACCAACGGTAATATTCAGATAATAGATAATCGTTTAAAGCTTCCCAAGCTAGGATGGGTAAAGTTTCATAAGTCGCAAGACGTTACCGGAAAGCTTGTAAATGTTACGATAACTCGGACTTCTTCTGGTAAGTATATTGCTAGTATCTTGTGTGAAACTGAGATAGAAAAATACCCTGAAGTTGTTCAAAATATTGGTTTAGACTTAGGGGTTAAGTCTTATCTTGTTACTAGTGACGGTGAAGTTGTAGATAATCCTAAATATTACAGAACTCAAACTCGTAAGTTACGTAAAGCTCATAAAAAACTATCCCGTAGTGCAAAAGGTAGTAACAACCGAGTTAAAGCGAAAATCAAGCTGGCTCGTACTTTTGAACGAATTACAAATTTGAGAAATGACTTTCTGCACAAGTTATCAACTCGTCTAATCAAGGAAAATAGCATTATCTGTGTTGAAGATTTGCGAGTTGCCAACATGGTGAAGAACCACAAATTAGCATTGAGTATTTTAGACGCTAGTTGGTCTAAGTTCATTACCATGCTCGAATATAAAGCTTTATGGCATGACAGACTTGTGCAGAAAATCGGCACGTTTTATCCCTCCTCACAAACTTGTAACTGTTGTGGTTTTATTAGTCCACTAGACTTGTCCGAAATATTAACTTAGGAAAAGAAAAATGGTAAAACGTTGAATTGAGCGTCTACCATTTTCCAAATAAGTTATGGTTTTTGATTATATCCAAAAGTATCCGCGCCGAACAAAACAAATTTTAGGGATTAGTTACTCACAATTGCAATCATTGCTAAATTGTGCGAGCAAACGTCACCAGGAAATTAAAATTCAGCAAGAAAGGCGAAAAATAAGAATTAATGCAGCTGGTGGGGGTCGCAAAGAATTGTTATCAATCCAAGAACAAGTTTGTTTATGCTTGTTCTATTTAAGACAGATGCCGACATTTCAAGTATTAGGAATGTTGTTTGGGGTTTCTAAAACCGAAGCCAATGATACATTTCACGACTGGATACCAATACTACGAGATATTTTACCTTCCAGTTTATTAGAACCCTGCTCAAATAATGAGAGCGATTTACTATTTGTTCAAGAAGTGTTAACTAATTTTAGGCTATTGGTCGATAGCCTGGAACAGCCAATATATAGACATTCTGACCAAAAAGAACAACAAAAATATTTTTCCGGTAAGAAAAGACAACATACTTTGAAAAGCCAAATGATTGGGATGCCAGAAGGAAAAGATATTGTTGAGGTAGAAGTAGGTGTTCCTGGGCCAACAGCAGATATAAAGTTGTTTCGTCAATCTCAGCAAAAATTTGATAAATCTCAACCTTTTTCAGGTGATAAAGGATTTCAAGGTGGCGAAAACATCACTACGCCTCATAAAAGAAAACCGAAACGAGAATTAACTCAGCAGCAAAAGGATGAAAATAAAGCTTTGTCTAGCAATCGGATATTCATCGAACATTTGATTCGATTGCTTAAAATATTTCGGATTGCCTCACAGAGATTTCGATTGAAATTTGAGACTTATGAGCAAATTATCTTAACAGTTTGTGGTTTAGTTCGTCTGAGAATTGGTAGTTGCCTTGGTTGCGCTTCGCCGTAGTCGTGTCGAACAGTTGGTCATTCAAGGTCATCCCCGTGCAAAAGCTTTACAACGGGCAGTAAATAACTTGGATGCTTATCTAGCAGCGACCCAACTTGGTGTTACCATATCTTCTTTAGGCTTAGGTTGGCTTGGAGAACCAGCGATTGCAGTAGTGGTCGAACCCGCTTTCCACTGGCTGCCAAAATCTTTATCGCAAACTAGCGCCCATATTTTATGTTGTTGAGCGATAGTTTATAATATTCTATAAAGATGATTAAGAAAAATGATTAAGCCTAAAAATGTGTACCGCGGACACTCAATGGAAAAAGTTGGTCACGGTAAAAGAGCGGTATTTAAAACAACTATCAACGAAAAAGAATGGTCTGCCGTGACTGAAATAAATGTAAAAACAGCAATTGATACTTGGATTGATGAAGGAATAGAGCCTTAGTTATTGGGCTACATAGCTTAAAAATGCCCTGGATAATCCGAATTGGGGGCCATCGCCATGAAACCGGAACTCAAGTAACTCCTCCAATCGAAACCCAGGTTTTTCTTTAGTGTTCGGTTGTAAGTTGCCTGTACCGACGCAAGGGAAACCCTACGTAAACTGTAGGCAAGATTTACAGTAATTATACAGAGGTATAACATAGTTGTCAAATTGTAAACTAAATGCTGCTAAAAGATGATTATAGTAAATTTATATACTCTATTGAGGTAAATAACTCAGTAGAGTATTTTTGTGAAAGTGCGCCTAATGTAAGCGATAGCCTGTTCTGTGTCCTTGTTACAACCGCCCTCCACAGCCGAAGATTGCTCCTTGGGGTAATGGCAATGATAAAAGGGCGAATGTGTCCAATTTGTTCCCAAAATATGACTAGAATAGGGATTCAGTAATCGGAATCATGAAGAAAAATCAAGTTTCGGGCAGAAGTTGGGCGGGGGGAGGCTTTGATTGTTTAAGCATTTGCCAGCTACCAGCAAATCTGACTACTGTTTTGAATTGCGATGCTTGGCATCAGTATTAGGATAAATATATTTTATACTTTCACAAACTAGAGACATCACAGCAACCATCTATTAAGCTGTTAATACTTGTTAACGAGCCTCCTCAAGAACAACTTATGTCTTGAGATGCATTGCTTTTTTGTTGAAATTATGCATGAGTATATAAAAGACTTTATAAAATGTGAACAATATGGCGTTTCATCAGCAATACGTCAGTATTGAGCAGCCAGCTATGAGTCAATTGATTCGAGAACTCCGGCAAACTCTAAAGCTGACCCAGGAGAAGTTTGCTCTTCACCTTGGGGTGTCCTTCCCAACAATTAATCGCTGGGAAAAAGGACATGCTACTCCGTCTCCTTTAGCCCTTAAGCAAATTGAGATGCTTTTGAATCAGCTATCGGAGTCAGCTGATGCCACGGTACGAGAACGCTGCCAGTCCATACGAAGGAAGTACTTTTTATAAGGAACTAAACGCATGAGGGCAGAGAAATTCAGGACAATAGCTGAGAAGTTGTTTGGTGGAGGCGGTGAGTTGGGGGCGTTGCTTGACTCGCACGATTGGTCGCAAACGCCATTGGGTGCTGTCGAAACCTGGTCAGACGACCTGAAAACGGCAGTGCAGATTCTACTAACTGAACTCGATCAAACTAAGCCATTCCTCAAGACGCAGCCAGATACCCAAAAGCAAAAGAATGGCTCTGCTGAACCCGCCTTACACCAAGCGAATCAACTCAATGCGTTCCGAGTCAAACTTGCCGATGCCCTTCGTCCCCTCACCGATGCTTCAGAGATACAAGCGATCGCCGCTCGTATTTTGGGTGAGTCTTTAGGAGTAACTCGTGTCATTTACATCGAAGTGGTGTCGGGTGGTGAGGAGGTTATGGTTCATTGCAACTACACTAATGGTGTAGCCCAGTTGAGCGGACGATACCGCTTGGAAGACTACCGACGCAACCTAACTACCGATCATCAGGCTGAACGCACCCAAGTTGTAACCGATATTCCCCATCATCCGAAATATACGGATGCTCAGAAGACGCGATACCGCGAGATCGATATTGCTGCCCACATTGATGTGCCGCTGATCAAAAACAATCAATTCGTTGCCCTGCTTGCGGTTCAACAATCCACACCGCGTCAGTGGACTCAAACCGAGGTCAAACTGGTTGAAGAAACCGCAGAACGAACTTGGGCAGCTGTTGAACGTGCCTATGCCGAAGCTGCCCTACGCGAATCAGAGGAGAAATATCGATCGCTGTTTAAGTCGATGAACGATGGCTTTTGCATCATCGAACTCATCTATAACGAACAGCAGCAGCCGATTGACTACCGCTTTCTAGAAACGAATTCCGCCTTTGAACGGCAAACCGGATTGAGTGACCCCATTGGCAAAACGGGACTTTACTTCGCGCCCAATCACGACCCTGAAGTTTTAGCACACTATCAACAGGCTCTAGTCACTGGTGAGCCGATCGAGTTTGAGATTGGGATGGCGGATTTAGGGCGACATTACCGAATCAGTGTCAATCGGCACGGCGACTTGCACAAGAAACAACTCGCGATCGTATTCAACGACATCAGCGAACGCCAGCAAGCCGAGGTGGCATTGCGCGAGAGTGAAGAGCGTTTCCGGCTGATGGCAGACGCTGTGCCGCAAATCGTCTGGATTACGGACTCAGAAGGTCGAGTTGAGTTTTTCAATAAACAATGGAGCGACTACACGGGCGTTCCTTACGAACCAACGACGGTAGCCCAGGTAGCTGCTAACTTCATTCATCCGGAAGATGGCGATCGCACAATGGAGGCATTTAACGAAGCGCGACGCAGCGGCGGCGTTTTCTTGGTCGAACACCGAATTCGCTCTGCGGCGGGAACCTATCGCTGGTTTCTGGTTCGCGCCCAGCCTTACCGAGATCCGCAAACGGGCGAGATTATCCGCTGGTTCGCTGCATCCGTCGATATCCACGATCGCAAGCAGGCAGAAGAA
The DNA here is from genome assembly GCF_034530915.1 of Nostoc sp. DedQUE09. Classification (NCBI taxonomy): domain Bacteria; kingdom Bacillati; phylum Cyanobacteriota; class Cyanophyceae; order Nostocales; family Nostocaceae; genus Nostoc; species Nostoc sp. DedQUE09. The sequence goes on along the minus strand of NZ_JAVRCE010000006.1, from coordinate 161,239 downwards.
GCTTTGCGCGAGCGCGAACAACGCCTATCCATCGCCACCGAAGCAGCACAATTAGGAATATTCGAGTGGAAAGTGCCAGAGGATATCACGCTCTGGGAGAACGAACGACAGTACGAAATATTCGGACTCACGCCCGCCGATGGTTCAGTCTCTGCTCAAGAATTTTTTGAGAACTACCTGCATCCAGATGATGCCGCAGCCCTCACAGCCAAAATGACGGAGGCGATGCAAACAGGCAGTTTGTTACAAACGAGTTACCGGATTTGTCGCAAGGACGGTACAATACGCTGGATCGAAGTCAACGGACAGTTTGAATATGCCGCCGACGGTTCACCTCTGCGATTTATTGGCGTGAATGCCGACATTACCGATCGAAAACTTGCTGAAGCCATCATCAGCACTGACCTTGAAAATACCCGGCTATTGCGCGACTTGAGCGCACGACTGGTCGCTGAAGACAACATTCAAGTGCTTTACGACGAAATTGTCTCTGCTGCAATAACCCTGACACGGGCAGATGCTGGTTCAATTCAAACGCTGGATGAATCGACCCAAGAGCTAGTGCTGATCGCCACCCAGGGGATCGATCGAACCGTTACCGATCGTTTCCAGCGAGTAACTGCCAGTTCAATCACGTCTTGCGGTAGGGTTTTGGCAACGGGTAAGCGCGCCTTTGTGGATTTTGATGTACCAGAAAGCGAAGACCCCGAAGGCTCTCTCCATCTACATGTAAATACTGGGTTGATTTGTGCCCAATCTACTCCGCTCATCAGCCGTTCAGGTAGACGGATCGGTATGGTTTCGACGCATTGGCGTAAGCACTACCGACCGACTGAGCAAGAACTCCGTTTTCTGGATCTGTTAGCGCGTCAAGCTGCCGACTTGATTGAACAGCGACAGACTCAAGCCGAACGCAAACAAATTTTAGATCGCGTTCAGGCAGCGCGAGAAGAAGCAGAACGAGCCAACCGCATCAAAGATGAATTTTTGGCGGTGCTGTCCCATGAATTGCGATCGCCCCTGAACCCGATCCTGGGGTGGACGCAACTACTGCAAAACGGCAAACTCGATGAAGCCCGCAAAGCCGAAGCCTTAAAAACGATCGAACGGAATGCCAAACTCCAAACACAGCTAATTGAAGACTTACTTGACATCTCGCGCATTATGCAAGGCAAGCTGTCGCTAACAGCGACTCCCGTTAGTTTGACGTTCGTCATTTCTGCGGCGATTGAAACCGTGCGTTTGGCAGCAGAGGCGAAACACATTAGACTACAGATCGATCTTGATAATACAGTTGCGCCGATTTCTGGTGATGCTGCCCGTTTACAGCAGGTCGTCTGGAACTTGCTGAGTAATGCGGTCAAGTTCACCCCGAATGGTGGACAGGTAACGGTTGAACTGAGGCAACTGAATCAACTGGCTCAAATTCGAGTCATCGATACGGGTAAAGGGATTAATCCGCAGTTCTTGCCTTACGTATTTGAGTATTTTCGACAGGAGGATGGTTCAACCACGCGCCAGTTTGGAGGATTGGGATTGGGCCTGGCGATCGCGCGGCAAATTGTGGAACTGCATGGGGGAACAGTACGGGCCGAGAGCAAGGGCGAAGGGCAAGGCGCAACTTTCATTGTGCAATTGCCAGCGATGAAACAGACAGCATCAATCGGATCTGAACCTGTCCAGACCCAAACAGATGCAGGACTGCCACTAGAAGGCATTCACATTTTGCTAGTAGACGATGAGCCAGATACCCGTAAGTTTCAAGCGTTTCTATTGGAACAAAGCGGGGCAAAAGTGACAGCCGTTGCTTCTGGCTTAGAAGCATTGCAAGCTTTAGAACAATCGATTCCCGATGTACTTGTGAGTGATATTGGGATGGCTCAGATGGACGGCTATATGCTAATAGAGCAAATTCGTAGACGCGAAGCGGCTTGTCGTCAGACATCGCGACCACTCCAGCACGGTGGAATGATTCCAGCTATCGCGTTGACTGCCTATGCCGCAGAGATGGATCGACATCGGGCACTTCAACTCGGATTTCAAACTCATATCACAAAACCTGTGGAGCCGGAAGTGTTAGTCAGAGCGATTACAGTTTTGCTCCAACCTGGAGAGCGAAAGGTCAAAATGAGGCTTTGATTTTTTAAGCATTTGCCAGCTTCGGGTATATCTAACCACTGTTTTGAATTGCTATGCTTGGCAACAGTATTGAAATAGACATATTTTATACTTTTGTAAACTGAGGACATCATAATAACCATCTATTAAGCTGTCGATATAGGGAAAATAGTAATCCTAGAACAGCTAAAAAGCTAAAGCTTTTCTAATTTTTATGATGTGGCTAAAAGTTTCAAAAACATGATTTAGCAGCAGATGGTCAATGTCACTGATTAACAAGGCGATCGCCGCCATTAGAGTAGTCTGCGGTACTTCACGACAGACTTGAGCGCATTTTACCTTGAGCAATCGCACATAATTGTTCCTGTGTGGTGTTGGGGTGATGGGATGCCGCTTTAAGGGCGAATGGCAACCATTGGTTGTCACGCATCTGAAATATCTCAGTAAATCTTACTCTTCCCCATCTATTAAGTCTAAGTCTTGATGAAATTCAATTGAAATATTGCGTAGAATATCAAGCAGTTTCAAGCTAACCATTTGCTAATTTTGGTATTTTTATAATCTATGTCTAACCAAACGTCTAAGCGTCTTAAACAAAACGCTGAAAGAATTATGCAGAGGTGGGAAGAGCGGGCGCGTAATGAAGTTAGTGCATCAATGCATCAGGACTCTCTGATGCTACAAAATTCGCTACCTGAGTATCTAAATCAATTGGTGAATGAATTGTCAACGAAGATTGAAAGGACACCGCATATTAGCCTTACTATCCACAACGAAGGTAATCCGATTTCTTCAGAAGCTCAATCAATCTTATTTCAGCAATTTCGTCGAACCATCTCTGCTGAGGATCAAACAGGATGGGGGTTAGGATTATTTTTAGCAAAGAGTATTATTGAGGCGCATCAGGGGACGATTGAAGTTGAAAGCGCCGAGGGCAAGGGGACAAGCTTTATCGTTAAGTTGCCAAAACTTTCCTCTTAGAGGATGTTTTAAAAGTCGAAACCAGTCAAAAATTAGCCTTCGTTCGCCTATTACTAAATAGATATCCTAGTTTTGTTCCTATACAAATATTGAAATAGTTATTGACCTTTAAGGTCGTCCTCTAAGAATTTTTCGGGTATTGCACAAGACATAAACATTACTGCTTCAGTTCAGCCAGGACGTGCATGAGTTAGTGGAATGTTGCGGAGTATGGCCGTTTGGGTTTGGAGCGATCGCCCATGCAAGTCATATAGCAGTCACTTCTCTCACCAAATCATCAGGCACTTCAAAAAGCCCCAGTTGTCCGATGTAAGGAATCGGCGTGATTTCTCGTGGATTCTCTAGATGCCAGTGGTGAATGGCACTAAGAAAAGATGAAACCTAGTCAGGGCAGGGTGTAGTTTTTAAGACAATTAAATTTTAGTTGCCTCAAGAAGTTTAACATCTTCTTATTCCCCACACGACATTTACCAGCACAGCGTCATGAGATAGTTAAATAGAAGATTCAACGAATTGAACAGAAGCACTTGAGATTAAGAACAAGAATCAAACAGCTAGCTTGGAAGACAATTTGCTTTTCTAAAACAGAGGAGATTACGGCATAGTTATAGGTTTATTCATCAACCGCTATGAGTTTGGTTTACTAGTTTAAGGACATAGCAGCCGATCTAGAACATTGCCAATTTATCTTTATGGGTGCAGTCATTAGCAATATTGCCCCTCTACAAAGAACAAATCTCTTTTATCTTACATTTTATTCTAGCCGCCTACTTAGCTGAGAACCACCCAAGCGTAGCTAATGACTCCTAAAATTGCTATACCAACAATTGCTTCTCCTTGCTCATTCAAAAGATGGTAAAAGCTATTCAAAAAGTAGTTTAATGCTGCCTGGCGACTTTTACCTAATTCAGTCATCAGCAATTTAACCCTCGCATCTACCTCTTCAATAGAGACTTCACCTTTTTGGTAAGCAACTTCTAACTCATTTAACTTGCACCAGTATTCTTTGGTATCTTCCACAAGGTTAGGAAACATAATTGAAGATATATTTAACAATGTTAACTTTCATTACGATTCTATCTTGCCAGCTAAAGCAGATGGTTCTGTCGATTTGGTGATATTTTCTCGAAGATCAAGGGTTGAGCTATATAAGTTGAGCTATATAAATAGATGCAACAAGCGTAGAGGATATTATTGTTTCCCAAGGTTTCCGTCTGCTGTAGGCTAGGGCATCGTTAGGATTAATCTTGAAGGCTTGATTATAATCAGTGATTCGTTGTAAGGATTCAGTACCAGAACTATCATAATTATCAGTTTCTACAGTAATAGCTTTGTACAAAAGTAAACTACCTACTGTCCAAGCGTAATGAATGCCCACGAAGAGGATTTTGGCACGGTAACATGAGGTATAGATTGTCGGGAGCACCCGCTCCAAGTCATAGTCAGTCACCCGTGCGATGGAATCTTTAGAGGTAAAAACCTTGTCACCTCTTTCCGATATAGCAGGAGACATCCATTCCACACTGTAAAACCACGTATCGTTAATCAGTTGAATGCCCTGAACAATACGAATCGGTGGGCCATCTCCATGAAACCGAAAGTCAACCAACTCACCGAGTCGAAACACAGGTTTTTCCTTGGTATTCGGTTGTAAGTTACCTGTACCAATAAGTTCACTTCCCAAAACAGTAATACTGGTATTACTAGCGTTGATTTCGTATTTCCAGCCACGTTCTGACCACTCCACGCCAGTGCAATAACCGAATGCTTTGGCAGACTTTACGTACACTAGCTCAAGCAAACTTACCAGTAACGGCGGGATTTGTTGACCCCAAGGTGGAGAAATGTACCAACACTGTTCTAAGTTTTGGACAAGGTTAGTCACACTTTTGCTCCTTTCAAAATCTTTGTGCCGACATGAATAATTGAGTTGCAAAACTGGGAGGCACGGAATAGCCTATAATCGACCCCGCCGTAGCAGTCTCAGGCGGGAACTCATACCAAGGCGGAAAACCTTGCAAAATGGCTGCACCTTCAATAGACAAGGATTTAACTATCCCATCAGGCAACCAAATATCAGCGAACTTACTACGGTTGCAGCCTTTGTGATCGGTGAAGTGGGATCGCAGAATGGTATTAGCGGGGTGCGACCCTGGCTTGTACTTGGGTAACTTGCGTCCCCCAACCCGTTCAATCAATAGTGGTGTTGGCGCATTCCCGGCTAAAAATTTCTCCAAAGTTTGTTGTTGCTTGAGCAGTAGTTGAGAGTCAAGCATCGTAGGGATTAGATGCGCGATCGCCCCATACCAACCGATAGGGTCAGATATAGGTGGTAGCGAGATAGCCAAATCCCGGCAAGCAACCATAACTAACCGCCGCCGCGCCTGGGGTAGTCCAAATTCAGCCATGTTGACGACGCTGTAATTGACCGAGTACCCCTCTTGCTCCAAAGCATTCAGGATGATGGCAAAACTCTGACTGTTCTGATAGCGCGGCACATTTTCGAGCGTGAACACCCGGGGCTGTAACTGTCGGATCGCTTCTGCTACTGCGATCGCAGCCGTCAGGTCATCGGTAGTTTCGCCGCCCTTACCTGCTTTGGCTGTGTGAGCTTGGCTGAAGTTGGCGCACACCGGGGAGGCGTGGAGATAGTCGGGGCGGCGGGGAAAACCTAGAAATCCTAACCGTGCTACTTCTTGAACTGTTAGCTGGATTATTCTACAGCCATACTCGCTGAAGTTGTGGTGATGGGTTTTGGCGATCGCCTGACTTAGCTCTGGTTTGCTTGGGTCGAACTCTACTGCAATGACTGGGCGAATACCAGCTTGCACCATCCCCGTTTCAATCCCGCCGCCACCAGCAAAAAGTACTACAGCGATCGGTGCATCATCTGGAAGAACTGGTTTTAATTTTGTGTTATCAAATTTTTTGCAGACATCTAATTTTGGCGATGTCTTTTTGGTTTTCGCTTTTTTGATAAAGGCGATGATATTCTCTCGTGTTGCCCCCTGTTGTTGCAGTGCCCGAATCATTGTCACAGCGCCAGGGGGAATTGAGCTTATACTTTTGCCTTTCCATGCCCCGTTTATCTTCTCTTTCCAATTGAATGCCCATCGCCAATCTTCGGGATTATTCGGGTCACGTTCACCAATGACACGAGGATAAGAAACAGTCTCCCCATTAAGTAGCTTTTTAGTTTCGAGGTACTGGTAAAGACAACCGACTGATTCCCCCTGTAAGGCTTTGACCCCTTTCTCTAAGAATTTTTCGGGTGTTGCAGATAACTCAGCTATTACTGATTTAATCATGCAGCCACCTCCATGACCAAATCATCCGGCACTTCAAAAATTCCCAACCGCCCAATGTAAGGAATCGGCGTAATCTCTCGCGGATTCTCCAGCTTCCAGTGATATTGCCCAGGCATTCCCCAGCCAGATGCAACTTGTGAAAACTTGCAATCAACTATTGTGACAATACCGATGACTTGTCCGCGACGTAGAGAGATTAATTCTGGGATTACTACCCCCATCCCTTGGCAAAATTCTCTTGCTAGCTGGTACTCTTTTTTGGTACAAGTCTTGGCGGCGTGAATCAGAATGTCGCCGCGATAATTGATAGGCCAACCACGGTTTTCTATGTTTTTAGTGGAGTGGATTATTGCCCATGCCCAAGGCTGACGGACAGATAGCGCTTTCATGGGTTTTAATAGTTGGATTTAGCTAAGTTCTTAAACTGTCCAAATCGTTCATCAAACAAGAGATTAACAGTCGTCTCACTACTAAACCGACTTTTCAAAACTGAAACTTCAAAAATGCCTTTTTGGGTAGTCTGTTTATCGTAGTAATCTTCTCTATACAAACCCAACATGACGGCAGCTTCCTGTTCAAATCCTCCAGATTCTCGAAAGTCTGCTTTGGTTGGGCGCTTTTCGGAACGTGAATCAACTTCTCTTTTTAACTGCGCTAAACCCAAGACAGCACAATTAAATTGTTTAGCGATCGCCCTGAGTTGTTTCAAGATGGAGTCAATTTCTTGCACCCGGTTTTCCCCACGTTCACGGCGCATTGGTTCAATCAACTGCACATAGTCCACAATCACCAAACTGATTGACCCGCAACGAGCTTGTATGTCTTGCAAATCACCCTTGATTTGTGAGGTGGTGATTACAGGGTTGTCATTCAACCAAAATGGTAGCGCCATCGCATCAGCACAAGCTTGAGCCAAAGGATTCCAATGAGATTCCCGGAGTGCATTGCGTTTAAAAAGCAAGTCAGCAGGAACATGGGGTGCTGCCAGCCTTGAGAGGGTCTTTTTGACCATTTGTGAGGCAGACATTTCTAAAGCGAAATAAGCGGTTGTTAAGCCGCTAGCAGCAGCCCGAATACCAATATCTAATGCCCAGGTGGACTTGCCGATGCCGCCGCGACCTCCAACAACGGTCAAAGAACCGAAGGGCATCCCGCCAATTACCGAATCCAAATCATAGAATCCGGTGGGGACATTCACCTCAATCGCATCTTCACCGTTATTGGCCAATTCAATCTCGGCATAAACGTCAGGGATGATGTCAGCCATTAGCTTCATCTGACAAGGCATAGTTAATTGGCGCAACTCTAAAAGTTTTTGTTGTCCCATTTCGATGACTGAAGTGGCAGTAGTTTCAGTTAAAGGAGCATCCATCGCGTAGCGTGCCATTTGTAAAGCCGTTTGGATTACCGCTCTCAATTGTGCTTTTTCTCGAATTAATTCTGCTAAGGCATCGATGTTAACTGCTGACACACAAGAGTTAAGCAAGGACGCAAGTTTATTTCTTCCGCCAACATTATGCAATAAACCATGAGATTCCAGCCAACTGGTAACAAACAATAAATCCGTTGGTTGCTGAGACTGGTGCAATCTGACTGCGGCTTGGTAAATATCCTTATGGGAACCAACGTAAAAATCCTGTGGTTGCAAAATCTTAATTACACGAGCGATCGCTTCGGGGTCAAACAAAATACCACCGAGTACTACTTCTTCAGCTTCAATCGCCTGGGGCGGTAAGCGGTTAGGCATTGAAACTACGTTATCTGGGGCAAAATCTGATGAAAACATTCAAGTCCTCCTATGCTACTTTTGTAAATCGAATCAGAAGTCAGAAGTCAGAAGTCAGAATTAACAAGAAATTTCTTGTTTGAAGCGATGATTCATCCCGCAGCAGCACAAGCTTCAATTCTGAATCCTGACTGCTGGCTCCTGAATTCTGTTTTGGTAAATCTCCGCGCCTGTCTGATTTCGGGTAGTACTGCCCTCAACTCATTAGGGGCAGCATGAGCCGTTTGTATGGCTTGTTGTTGGGCAAGGCGTTGAGTTTCCGCACTATGAGCTTGGCTTAAACGCTGCATCAGGTTCGTCCACCCACCCTTGGTTTTCTCCCAGGTGTTCATGACTGCGATCGCATGAGTAATTTCGAGTTGTGCCGAGAGTTTCGATTTCGTGGCTAGTTCTTGCGCTAGGAAGTCCACGACTATCGGGTTGAAGTTCTGGTACAAGTTATTCAGCTTTCGCTCTCCATTGCGCCAAGGTAAAACCCAGCAATTCCACTTGATTGAGTCTCTGACAAGCAGTGGTACACAATCATCACTCATAGCAGTCGGGTCTGTTAGCCAAGCATCAATCAGTTCTTTCACGTTCCGGGCTGTCTTGTAGGGACAGGTTAGTTGCGGCTTATTCGCTTGTTCGCATTTCTCGAACGACCCCCCCGCAATAGTTGATCCACTTGAGGGATTATCGGTTTGTTGCGAAGACTCGGAATTTTTTGACAACGAAGTGGGTAATTGTGGGTTTGGTTCTTCGAGTTCAATTTCTTTCGTTGTTAAATCAAGTTCTTCTTTTTCACACACACTCTCATGGGTGGGGGGCGCGGGTGGCGTTGCCAGGGGCGCGTCCTTGAGTGGATAGACTTCAGTTGGATAATCTTTAATTGGATAATCTTTGGGTATTCCCCGACTACTACCCTGGTCTTCCCCGACTACTACCCCTGGTATTCCCCCATTACTACCCTGGTTTCCCCCCAATACCACCCCTAGTATTCCTCCACTACTACCCCTATTTTTTCCTCTGATTAAACTTGATTGTTTAGTAGGAAAACCAAACCAGTCATCAATATCTGTGAGTTGATACTGGTTAGAAGATACTGAACCATTAGACTTGGTAATGGATGTTTTAGTGATTAAGTTCCACGAAAGCAATTCACTGACTGCTGCGATCGCTTTTTGCCTCAAAGTTTCAGTTGAAGAAGTAGGGAAAGAACCACGAAAACAGACTTCACCAATAGATTTGTATGAAGGGAAGGCGTTATTATCACAACCTGCTCGACGGCAAAGGTGAGAGTAAACTCGAAATGCCTCCATTGTTAGTGGTAAATCATCCAGTTTGCTATCGATATAAATATGGCGTTTTCTTCTACCGTAGCTAGAGCCATCACTTTGTATTTTTTCTGTTAAACTCATATCTGTAGACCTCAAATGGTTTGGTTCCCCCCCCGCACTGCGCTACAGGCGGGGGTTTTGCTTTATTCACGCATCAAAAGGAAATTGTCTAACTTTCAGATGTTCGGGAAACTCTTCAATGTCTCCCCCTTTTTTGTCACGGGTTTTGAATCGCTGTCCCCCAAATATTGCATTCGCCCCCAACTGCTTTACAAACACAGGCGTTTGGGATTGTAGGCACTGTTGGACAATAGACTCAATCCATTCAATCTGGCATGGTCTAGAATTTGGGCCAGACTCACCACCAATAATGACTAACTGAACATCATTCAAGTATTGAGTGATATCGCCCAAATCTTCTAGCAATGGTTCAACTGACCAGAACCGAATTAAAGCCGGAATTTTAGTAAGAAATTGACTACGTTCTTCTAAAGTGCGGCGATTCTCAATCGAAGTTCCTGGCCAAATATTTGCAGGTAACTTGTCTAGTCCATGACAAGAAAGCCATTCATCCATAGATGACAGCATAATTTCTGGGCGCTTGGTGAGGATTTGAAATATTTGATTGGGAGCAACAAACATTCCGTCCAGCATTTCATGTTGCCAAAAACGCGGAACCCATTCACCAAAAACATCAGTCATTGAAGAAACGAAATGCTTTTTGGGTTTCCTTTGGAACCCCCATTTCCGAATAGCTTCTGTATCTAACACTAGCTCTGGTGGTTGCCCAGAGTATGGTTGCTTGTTTCCGCCAAAGAAAGAGTTTTGATTCAGCTTTTCGCTATAGCAATTTTTACACCCCTCTGAGATTTTTTGACACCACCAACCGCCTCCCTTGGCACGGATGATATTATCTGTTAAGTCTGTCCATTCTATGGTTGTTGGCATGATTACTTCTCTCTCATTAACTTGAAATTGAACAGTTGAAAATGACTAATAAAACACCTCAAACGGAATATGATTCCCCGTGGAAGCAGATGTTGCAGTTGTATTTTGAAGACTTCATGCAATTCTTTTTTCCTCAAGCCCATACTCAAATTGATTGGAGTAGAGGTTTCGAGTTTCTAGACCAAGAGTTACAGCAAGTAGTTCGTGATGCTGAATTAGGAAAACGACTAATTGATAAATTGGTGAAAATCTATCGCATTGGGGGCGAAGAATCTTGGCTGTTGATTCATTTAGAAATCCAAAGCCAAGAGGAAACCGATTTTCCTAAACGGATGTTTGTCTACAACTATCGAATTTTTGACCGTTACGATCGCTCTGTTGCATCATGCGCGATACTGGGGGATGACAACATCAACTGGCGACCATCGCAGTTTGGGTACGATTTATTTGGCTGCACAGTTAATTTTCAGTTTCCTGTGATCAAGCTGCTAGACTATCAGCAAAGGTTGTCGGAGCTAGAAGCCAGTCGTAACCCCTTTGCTACGGTGGTAATGGCTCACTTGGCAGCAGTGCAAACCCGCAGTAATAGGTCGCAAAGGAAACAATCAAAACTGAATTTAGTGCGTCGGTTGTATGAGCAAGGGTTTGAACGCGAGGCTGTTGTTAACCTTTTGGCTTTTATTGATTGGATGCTAACGTTACCATTGGATTTAGAACTAGAGTTTAAAAGAGAAGTCGAACAATTGGAGGCACAACTGCGTATGCAGTACGTTACTAGTTTTGAAAGAATTGCTCGGATAGAATCTTTATTAAAAGGCATAGCTTTGGGATTAAAACTCAAATTTGGAACACCTGGACAAAACTTATTGCCTGAAATTGAGCTTCTTGAAGATTTCAGATTGCTGGAATCAATCTTGGCAGCAATAGAAACAGCAGATACTGTGGATGAATTGCGTTCTATTTATCAGACAGCAGATGACACACCGTCAGAAAATTAGAATTGTTTGATATTTGATTTTCAAGGTTCAGCAAGTTTTGAGTGCCGAAATTAGCGTTAATTAAGCACTCAATGAAGTATTGTTATCAATTTCTGCATTAAGCTGATCAAACAGATCCGCCTGATCACCCCAACAATCCCAGCCAACTCTAGACGAACGTGCGAACATCTCCAGCTTGGTCATATCAGGACACAGCTTTTCTACAAGTTCAAAAAACTGTTCGGGCTTACGTGAATGCTCACGCCTGGGAGAGTGCAGGATGCTTGACTGGTTTGTGAGTGTCCGTCCAGCAAAAGCTTTCACATTCCCACGAATAGCCAAAGCGCAATGTTCAGTCGAGTTTCGCAGCCAATGACCAACACCTAGATGTGTTTTAGTGCCATCTTTGGTGACTTTTTCCCAAGTCAAAATAGTCTTGAGTTCAAATCCCCATCTTTGCAAGCATTGAGCAGCTTCGACCATGTGATTATTTGTGTACCAAAGCCAAAGAACTGACCCCGTGCGATCGCTTAAGTCTGGAACAGGTAATGACAGTATTTCTTCTATGTGCATTGGCTTGTAGTTAATGCGGTTTCGGTGAGTCTTATCCTGATTTCTCAGCCGATAGAACCAGGGAGGGTCAATCACGATGCACTGGTATTGACCTTCTAATATTGTTAGTCTCATGTTTAACTCCTGTTATTTTCAAACTTGTTCTGGAAATTCAATGTGGCTTAAAGTCTGAAGTTCAACAGCTAATCCACTTAAGAAATTTTGGAGTTCGACTGTTGCCAATTCTTTGGATATCTCTTTTTCTGACGTATAAATAAGTTGCTTATGATGCCCAAAGTAAACTTCTGTACGAGTTAGGTTTTGCTCTGTATCAGTTAACAAAGTCAAAGTAAATCTTCCAAGTTTGCAAAAGTAATACTGACGGGTTGCACAAGAAGTATCTCCTTGATGCCAAGTAATATTGCTTTTTGAACCAATGTGAGCGCTAATAGATTCAAAATCTACTTGGTAAATATTCAAATCTGCTTGCATTTCTCCACTGTTGTAGTAGCCAACAATGTGTTGCCTGATTTCATCAATTGATAGGCTATCAGGGATATTAATATGGGCAACAGATGCAACTTTTTCAATGACTGTGACGATGACTTCCATATCTCCTGCCTCAAACCCCAAATTCAAAAACTTTAATTCCATCAACATCAACGGGATTAAGGTTAATTAATCCGCCGCCAGCGTAATTACAAGGAATCTTGCGCTTATCCAAATCATCGAAAGCATCTTTACAAACTGGCATCCATCGTCCTACACAAGAAAATCCTGCGGCAGAAGATGGAGCGCCAGCTTTTTTGTAATCTTGGACAGAAGCAATGTGACCGCAACATGGACACTTAAACTTCCATTGCATCTTGTTTTGTCCAAATAGTGTTTCTCCAAGAGTTAGCCACTGTTCTTTATTCATATTTAATCCTCCTCCTCGTCTGAATACTCATGTTCGATAGATTCAAATTCTTGAATAGCAAATAAAGCCATAGCCACACACGCTCTTTCTGCTGGATGTGTAGCTGATTGCATTCGATATGATTCGGGGACTACATAGCCTTGGATCGCGTAGAATTTCTTAGCTAGTTTTTCAATCAATACATCTTTCTGGAAATAGCCGAGTTCCATATCTTTTCCCCTCAAGGTAAAATTTACCTTTGTTGTAAAAGTCTTAATTCTTGATTACTGAGCTATCGCTGTGCTTGACCGATGACCAATGTCCGATGCCTGATGCCTGATGCCTGATGCCCGATGACCGATGACTGATGACCGATGACCGATGACCGATGACCAATGACCAATGACTAATGACCATCAAGCAGTAACTACAGCTTTCTTTGAGAAAGCCCCCGCCTGCCTTAGCGCTGCACCAGGACTGGGATGAGCGAAAAACTCTTCTATAGCTTTGGTCAACCCAGCCGCAACAGCCGGCTCGTGACAAGCGTAGACATAGATGGGCTGTTGAACTCCATTAACCAATCGCGTTTCTTGGCGATCGCCCAAGTGTGGGTAGAATGTTCTCACCCATGTGCCCAAGTGTCCGCTATAGTAAGTGCCGCTCAGGGGGACTTTTTTTTCAAGTTTGCTCTCTGCAAAGTTGACCACGCCAAGCCAGCGTTCTTCTGAAGGGGTTAGCAATTTTCTGTTATGTTCAGCCAGAAGATTCCCGGCATAGTCTTTGAATTGCTGTTCCATGTACGGGTTGAGTCTGCCACCAGTTAACTCAGCTAAAGTCTTCATTGCCAGGACAAGAGTATGCAATCGATGTTCAACTGGGGGGAGGGCTGGTGTAGAAGGTTGTTCTTGTGGTTGAGTAGCGGGTTTTGTCCAACCCATAATGTCTTGCATCCAGGCGCGAACACCAATCCGGTTAAAAGCTTTGCATACAAGTCTGGCTTGCTGTTTGCAGTGCCGCCCAGCATCAAAAGCGTAATATTCAATAACGGCAGCAACACCCATATCAGGTATTCCCTGATTCCAGGTTTCCAGTGCCGCAGGGCTAAATCCTTGTTGTATAAGGCTTTGGGCTAATGCAGAGGGTTGCAGTGCCGCACTTAGTAACGCACGACGAAGCGAAGAATCTTGTACATCTGCCAGCCTTGCAGTTGCCCGAATACTGGCTTTACCTTGTCCATTAGAGTCAACAGTGATTTCTTGCTTTATCTGTTCAATAATTTGAGCGACTTCGATTTGTGACATAACTTTAGTTGGGTGATAATTTGTTGTTGATTAGGAGAATTAGGCATTCACGCGTACCAAACTTTTTTCACCAACCAATGAGAAACGATTCGATATAGTCCGTGATTGAGTTAAGGTTGGCGACACCAATTCAACAAGGTAAAACCAAGAATTATTCACCAGCCCAATCCCTAAAATCAGCTGTTGCTTTGTTCCCTTATCGTGAGAACAGAGCATTACTCTTTCACCCAGAACGAAGGTAGGTTTTTGCACGGTGAGGGCTTCTAATTCTCCAGTCCCGATGATTTGGTTTTGTGTGGCGTGGAGTATCTCATTACGGCAGTCAATTGAATAAATCCAGCACTTATGCTTCCATTGCATACCGCAGCAATAACCAAATGTTTTCGTGGTTCTCAGGTACACTCTTTCCAGTAAATTCACCTCAACAGGTGGAATTGTTTGTCCCCAAGGCGGAGAAAAATACCAACTTGTTTTGAGTGCGTTAATATGGTCAATCATGCTTTTCTTCCCTGAGATTAATAACCTAAAAATCTTCGGCAATGTTTGGAGAATAACGCCCAAAAAAGACCTCAAAGTGAGCAGCAATTTCACTGCTGCCCACATGAGGCTTTACACTGTGACTAATTCTTGAAGAAGAGATCGCACTTCATGGTTGAAAAGCTGCTGTAATTCATTAGAACTCAGTTGCTCTAAGGGTCGGTGTTGCAAGTATTTGTGAACTGGTTCAGCCAGCGATGTATCCACCATCGACAATGAGCGCACAGCATCAAGCACGGAGTTAGAATACTGCTGCTGGACTGAATAACGCCTCTTCACCCACCAGTTCCCGTTAGTGCATCCGACTTGCCCCAGTTTCACGCCCTTTTTGTTGTAAATGCCATCATCGAGAATTTCAAACCCGTAATTCTGACACTCGTTGAAGATATGCGCCATGATTAGGTTTTCAGTAGAAGAGGAAGGCATGGGGGCAGAGGCGCAGAGGGGCAGAGGAGAAAGTTGTTGTAAGTTTTTCCCCTCTGCACCCCTGCTCCCCTGCACCTCTGCTTCTTGGACTGGCAATGTGCCATCTTTATAGTGAGTGCAGATGAAGCGATCGCAACGCATTAGAGTATTGGCACGAAATACTTCTTTGTCGTTGATTCTGACTACCCAGCGTTGCGTTAAATGGTTGTCGTCATGGCTGATGCTGGCTACCAGTCTGTCATCAGCATAATATTCGTGATGGTCAAACGAGATTTCGACTATTCTGAGGGGTTCGGGAGCGATCGCTTGGGCTTGGTCAGTGATGTAGCTGTCGAGTTCGGCTTGGGCTGTGGCTTGGTTGTCGGGGGCAGCAGGGACGAGTTTCTGAATCTTGCTTGCCTGATAGTTAACAATGGCGGAAATCCAGGCATCCTTGCAGCGTTTGTCGCTTACTTCGGCTGTGCAGGCGATTTCGCTGTAGATTTGCTTGAGTTGGGCAATAGATTTCAGTTGCAGCTGTTGTTGGCTGTAGATTTCGTATGTCATGATTGATTAAGTTCCTAACGGGACGGAAAGCGCTTTAGATTCGCAGTCGGGGCGCTTTCTTTATATATTTATTATTACGTATTACGTAATGCTTGTCAAGCAATGCGTAATGGTTTAAATTAGAGATAATTCTTTGGAGGCGTATGACTATGGATTTAATGAAAATTATTATTGAAGTGGAGTTTACTGGTATCGGAACTGCTTTGAAAAAGGCAAGAGAAGCTGCGGGGATGAGTTTAACCGTAGCTGGTGATTACGCCGGAATGAGCGGGGCAAATTTTAATAGAATTGAGAATGAGGATACAAAGGGTGTACCTTTAGACACCCTCATCAGGGCAGCCAATGCTGTAGGGTTGGATTTAAAAGAGTGCTTAGGTGAGTGGATTCAGCATATTCCTGGGGTTAATTTAACAGAAAGTTCTAATGGCGATTAACCCTCATACTATTAATCCTCTTACCCTACCTTCAGCTTTTCCAAAAAAGCCATGCCTGCGGTGGGCTATGACGGAGCAGTTATCAACTACTTCCAAAGTCTACGTTTTAATTGACTCTGAAAAAATATTGTTGAACTAAAGAGGTGGAATAATGGCTAAACCACCTTCTAAACGCAACAAAGCCACCTCTGCCGCATCTACCGATTCAACTTCAGCAGCTAACTCTGCAAACGAGGATATCTCCCAGCAAGTAGATCCAAGTTCAGCAACAATTACGGTTAGTGCTGTTGAAGTTCCAGAGTTGACCCAGGAGGAGCAAAGCGATCGCCTACATTTAGAGCGCCGTGTGGAAAGAGCGTTTTTTGAGGCAGGGAAAGCGCTGGCGGAATTACGCGATCGCAGATTATATCGCTCCACTCACAAGACGTTTGAGGAATACTGCCGCGATCGCTTTGGTCACAGCCGCCGCCAATCTTATCTTTTAATGGATGCGGCGGTTGTTTTCGATAATTTGATGGAAAAATGTGATCCATTGGATCACATTTTGCCAACTAACGAACGTCAAGTCAGACCGATGACAAAGCTTGAACCTCAACAACAGCAGGAAGTGTGGGTAAAAGCAGTGGAGCAGTCAGGGGGTAAAGTGCCACCAGCTAGAATCGTTAAAAACGTAGTGCAGCAGATAATGGAACGCACCAAAGTACCCAATACCTACCAGATCGGGGAGGTGTGCCAAATTTTAGCCAAGGACAACCCGGAACTTAGGGGCAAAGGTGGATGTTGGGGAATAGTCAACCATGTAGGTGAATTCAGCTGCACTGTCAAAACCTGGAATGGGGAGTACACCATTGGTTTGCAGCACCTCAAATCTTACAACTACTTACCTGCCGAGTGTGAGCAGATGCGGGTGATTTGCGATCGCATCAATCGGGTATATTCGAGTGGGCTGGAGGAGTCGGTGCAGAGGTTTTTGGAGTCGTTGGGAAAGCTGAATCGTGCTTATTTAACGGCTTTAGAAGAGAAATTGTTGAGTCTGATTGAGCGAGAATACGGACTTGTAGATCAATCTCCACAAACTCATAGACAATAATAAATACACATCTTATGATTATGGAATCAGTTTGAGATTTGGCATGTCGAAGCGGGGTTAAAAACTCTGGGGATCT
Source organism: Nostoc sp. DedQUE09 (assembly GCF_034530915.1). Lineage (NCBI taxonomy): Bacteria > Bacillati > Cyanobacteriota > Cyanophyceae > Nostocales > Nostocaceae > Nostoc > Nostoc sp. DedQUE09. The sequence continues at coordinate 143,945 of NZ_JAVRCE010000006.1, read as the reverse complement.
GCCAAAATCGCCAGAACCTTGACAATAAAATAGTTTCCCAGTTTCAGTGCTAAGGGAAGTTGATAATGAGTCGCAATAAGAGCGGCTGAAATCGACCTATTTTTGAGGTTTGCCAAAATGCTTCCCAGGAAGCCTGCTCTGTAACAGTTTCAGACCGAGCGGTTTCCACTAACCAAATCCCCTCACGGGGACTGAAACATTTGGTCATTGTAGTTACTCTAAAACAACGAGGGTATGTTTCCACTAACCAAATCCCCTCACGGGGACTGAAACATCCAACCTTACAGGATGCCTGGGAAGACCTCTATAAGTTTCCACTAACCAAATCCCCTCACGGGGACTGAAACATTAAGACTATAAAAGATGCTTGGAGGCGGCAACCATCAAGGTTTCCACTAACCAAATCCCCTCACGGGGACTGAAACTTGTCATCCAATACCTACACAAGCTAGCGCTGAGCGGTTTCCACTAACCAAATCCCCTCACGGGGACTGAAACATTTGTTTCGTCATCCGTTCGTAGATGGTAGTCGAGGTTTCCACTAACCAAATCCCCTCACGGGGACTGAAACATATCAGAAAATTTACTAATAGTCAACTTTACAAAGTTTCCACTAACCAAATCCCCTCACGGGGACTGAAACTTGAGGGATTTTTTTTAATTCATTAACAAAGTTAGGTTTCCACTAACCAAATCCCCTCACGGGGACTGAAACGCCGTGGCAGTGGTCAGCGCTCGGATTTTAGAAGAGTTTCCACTAACCAAATCCCCTCACGGGGACTGAAACAGGAAGACCAGCATTACCAATCTGGAAGATATAACCAGTTTCCACTAACCAAATCCCCTCACGGGGACTGAAACGATTATACAAGGGTTTCAGAGTTTAGCGATCGCCTACGGGGTTTCCACTAACCAAATCCCCTCACGGGGACTGAAACTTCTCCCTGGTGCGGCGATATTCACCCTTAATGAACCGCTAGGAGTTTCCACTAACCAAATCCCCTCACGGGGACTGAAACGACTAATCATTGCTTAAACCTCCAATATTTTGAACGTTTCCACTAACCAAATCCCCTCACGGGGACTGAAACAACAACAGATCCCTTATGGGAATGCGATCGCACCTATTCGTTTCCACTAACCAAATCCCCTCACGGGGACTGAAACGAGTGCGTAATTGGGCGTGATGAGATTTGGTACAAAGTTTCCACTAACCAAATCCCCTCACGGGGACTGAAACTTAGTCTGGTCGATACCATTATGGTGATGCTTTGAGTTTCCAGAACCAATTACCCCACAAGGGGGATTAAAAATCTAAAGATTAAGCAGGGTTTTCCTGGCACAATTGATTAACAACTCTGTCGATTTCCTGTGTCATCCAATCAGATCCGGTCTGTTGGTAAACCTTAACTAATGATTGGTAAAACCACAAAGTTTTTTCTCGACCGGCACTAAAATTAGTCCAGATAACATCTCCATGTTGTTGCCAATCAGCTAAAAGCGATCTAGAATTATGCAGTTTGTCAGCCAAAGAAACCAAGCGTACAGAAGGTGAAGCAGAACGGAGATTATTGAGATAATGCTGTTTACGTTCTTGCCAGGGAGGTTTAGGAGGTGTGTCCCACTCAGTACAGCCATCGATAATAGCCAAAACTGTTTCACCAAAGAGTTGACGGATATCCTCACGAATGGGTTTGCCGCCTTGGTCTTCGACTGCATCATGCAAAAGAGCAGCGATCGCTTCTTCTTCTGTACCGCCAGCTTCTAAAACTAAAGCCGTTACACTTAACAAATGTGAAATGTAAGGAACACCGCTAATTTTGCGTGTTTGATGAGCATGAAGACGAGTCGCGTAGATTAGTGCTGATTCAAATCTTTCAGTCAGTTTTAATGAATTCATAATTGCGTCAATTGTGATAAAGCATAAATTGAGTAGCGGCATCAGCAGCAAAGCTTTGCCGTAAATCCCAAGGTGTTAAGACTTCAACTTTTGGCTGCCATGCTCGTAAACGCATGACTAGATTGTTATCTCTGTGTTCGTTATCTTGATATCGGATACGTGCTTGATAGTAAGCGTCTGTTTGCGAACGCTTGGCAAGCACTTTTAGTAAAGCTTGCTGTTGAGGTTGTTTAATTTCACGTTGAATCAAACGTTGTACTTGCTGATAAGTAATTTCTTCAAAAGTATCGTGGCGTTCAGTACCTTTAACGTAGCGATCGCAGAACTGGCGGTCAAATCGGAGTAACATCAGTTGGGAAGGCAAGTAGAAATCAAATCCCCATGCTTTAGACATTTGCAAAGCGATATTATCTGGGTTTGGTAAAGACTTCTGTTGATATTGCTGTTGTAAGTTTGAGGGCAGTTTCGGGTCTGTCCACTCTAGAGCAAACAAACTCCGAATGCGGTCAAGGCGAAAATTGTACCAGTTAGTATCTTTTTGAGGGCTTTCGCCGTATGCACACAGATAAACCGCTCTCTGTACGTAGTAGATGCATACAGGATAAACGATACAATCAACGTTATTAGCAAGTCTGGCACTACCATAAGTTAGTTTGACAGGTGGAACTGGAGTTTTAACCCAAAGTTGTCTTAACTGGTATTGCAAATCCTCAACTGCATCTAAGGTACTACGAGGAATTACATAATCGAGCTTTAAGAAGAAACGTTGTACTCCATTGATTTTTTGGGAGTGATCTTCTGCCAACCCTACCAAATCTTCATGCATGAAACTCAATTCATAAGCACCGACTTTAACAGCACTTGCCTGATCTTTTGTAGTTACGGGGCGTGCTGGGAACTCAGACACTCGGTAGTATTTTTGATATTTGTATACAAGCCAGCCGAGTTTAGCCAGAATTTCCAAGTCACCCTGTAGAGAACGACGAGTTACGCCAAATAAGCGCCGTTGCAATAAAGTATCCAGTTCAGATTCACCTATGCCTGTGTGAGCAAGGATTACTTTTCGCCACTGGCTAGCAACTATTCCTGTTTTTTCACTGAATAACCATTGGGCTGTGGTTTTAGCACAAGGACAATGAGAGTCATGTATGGGAGGAATTTTTTCTCCTTTGGGATGTGTAGAACCGAAGAATGCGTTTCGCCAGTCTGCGTAAGAAAAAGAATCGTCTAAAACCACACGGTCTTGATTATCTCCATACAGCGATGCTCCTTCGGAGCCGTATAACGAACGCAACCACACCCACAAGCGAATTGCTCGTATTAGATTTTGCTTGAGATAACCGTGTCCTAAGCACTGTAATAGTTCTATGTCAGGAATATCTTGAAAAACTAGTTCAGACACCAGCCGAGTCTCGATAAAAATAATAATACCAAGATACAACATCTTGGAAGACACTTCTTCCAAGTGCGTGTATGATGTACGCATCACATAAATCTAAAGATAATGAGTTCTTACAAAATCGACCTAAAAGACGGAATTTTACGGATAAATTTTGGTGAACCGGCTCAAAATGACCAGATTGTGCGCGATGCCGCAGCCCGATTGGAGGAAATGGCAACATCAGGAGAACTGGCGGGAGGGCCACTTCTAAAGATTAATGGGCCTATTTCTATTCCTGTAGCGTTTGTTCTAGCACATAAGCTTGCTCATATATATGGTGCTGTTGCTTTTTACGATCCCAAGTTAGGTAAATATGTCATTTCTATCACACACAATCCATCGTATAAACTAGGAGACTTAATAGATTGATATTTGACTGATGGAGGAGATGGGTGTAGCTAGCAAGAAATTTTATGACAACGTATCACATAAGTTTGGAAGGTGATGTTTTAAAAGTTAAGTTTGGTAAACCTGCTAATGGCGATCAAGTCATACGGGATGCGGCGGCGCGTTTAGATGAGATGGTGGCATTGGGTGAACTTTCTGGAGGAAAACTACTGAAGATTGATGGCCCAGCATCTGTAGCCGTTAGTTATGTAATCGCACATAAGATATCTCAGCTTTATGGTGCGATCGCTGTTTTTGACCCCAAGATTGGTAGACCAGGATATAAAACTTTCATTACGGCAGTTTCCCAAACTCCGGCATACAAAATCGGTGAGCTAATTGAAACTGATGAACCGCACAAGACTAAATCAGTTATTAAAGTTGTGCTTTGTGGCCCTCCACAGTCTGGTAAGTCTTGTTTGCGTGAAGGTTTAAAGCAAGCAATTTCTTTGATTGAAGGCGCACCCTATCCTTATGTAATTACTGCTTGTCCAGATGGGGAAGGTGCTTGGTTTTCTGATGCTGCACGACGAGATCCAGATTTAGCCAGAAAACTCAAAGATGAGTATAAAGCCAAGTTCACCCCAGAGTTTGCACAAAAGGCGGCTGGTTGGGTACGGAGTGCCAATACACCCCTGAATATCATTGATGTTGGGGGAAGAATTACTGATGAAAATCGGGTGATTGTACGAGAAGCAACTCATGCGGTGATTTTAGCAGGCAATCAAGGTAAGGCAGAAGTTCCGCTATGGGAAGAGTTTTGTCGGGATTTGAATATACAGATCATTGCCAATCTTGATAGTGATTGTGAGGGTAAAGAAGATGAGGTTGTTAGCCAATCTCCTTTATTAACTGGTAGCGTTCATTGCCTTAAACGGGGAGAGGATGTTTCATCTCGTCCGATGGTGCAGGCTTTGGCGCGTTTGTTGGTGGGGTTATGTTGAAAGGCTTAAAAGAAGAAGAGGTCGCTTACTCTTCCAGTTCAGATAGATTATGCAGTTTTGGTAATCAAAAGTTTTTATGGTGACAAGTTCTGAAAAGGTTGCATTACAGGTTATTCAACAGGCGATTGCAGTCTTAGCTAAATGGGCTGACTTTGCTTATCCTCTTTTAGATAATGAGTATCCAGAAGTTACTAAAGCAAAAAAAATATTAGGCTGGAAACAAGATACAGAAGTGGGAATACTACGTTTGTTATTTGACAAGGTAAATTTATCAGATGAAGCAGAGGAAAAACGAACAGAACTGCACTACCACCCATTGGTAGAGATCGATAATGATAATAAAGAATATCCTGATATTCCTTATCCTTTAAACTCCGAACCTACCCTAGAACAGCAAAAGGCTTTTAAAAAAGAGATTAATAACGAACTTTCAAAATATCTCAAGGATAACGGAGAAAATCTTTCTTTATTACTACTGATATTAGAAAAATTCTCTTCGTGTCTTAACTTTGGAGAATCGAATGTAGCTTTGGTAGATATAGCAAGGACTACAGCAGCCGTTGCAGTAGCTTTATTGAATAATCCTACTGAAGAAATTAGTTTAATTGCTGGTGATTTATCAGGAATTCAAAAATTCATATATAGCATTTCTTCAGAAGGAGCGCTTAAGTCATTAAGGGCGAGAAGTTTTTATCTTGAATTAGTTACGGAAGAAGTTGTAAACCAATTATTAGATCAACTTCAGTTACCAAGAACTAATATAATTTATGCAGGTGGTGGAAACTTATATGTTTTGGCATCTGGAACTGAAGAAAATCGAAATATTGTCAAAAAAATACGTCAGCAGTTTAATCAATGGCTCTTAGCAGAATTTCAAGGGAAATTATTTCTGGCTTTGGATTGTTTAAAATTTCCCATTACGGAACTCCAAGATAAATTTGCTAAAAACTGGTCAAATGTAACCAAAAGTTTAGCTATATATAAATCTCAGAAATTTGCTGAACACCAAATTAGTAAATTTATTGCACCACGTCATAGTTATGAACCTTGTCGTGTCTGTCATCGTGACGATGTAGAAACCTTACAACCTCTTAATAACCATGAGCCAGATTCAGTTTTAGCTTGTGGAATTTGTCGGAGTATGTTTGATTTAGGGAGTCAATTGTTTGGGGTCAAAGCAATTGTACGCTCAACAGATAAAAATATTAACAATACATTACATACACTCTCGTTTAAACTTCCTACAGGGGATATTCATTATCATTTATTCAAAAATTGGAAACAAATAGACACTGATTCTGATCAAGTTTTGTTAGTTAATGATTGGAAGTTAGAGCATTATCAATTTAAGCAATTTCAAAATGTTTTTCCTATATTATTAGGTAATTATGGAAAGAAAAGTGAGGAAAGCTCTGAGAATCTAGAAGAACTAATAGGCTTCATACGTGCTGGTGAAATGGCAAGAAAAGCCAAAGGTATACAGAGAGTTGGTTATCTACGAATGGATGTAGATCGATTAGGGCAAATATTTGCAAAAGGTTTAGGTGAAAAACAAAGTTTAAGCAGACTAGCCGGTTTGTCTCGCCAAATGAGTTATTTCTTTAAAGTGTACCTTAACAGTTTAGCCGCAGATAGAAAGAAAAACGTTTCTGATAAAATGAAACAGCTTACCCCAGATGACCAGCGATTAAATTTACTATTTATTTATGCAGGTGGTGATGATTTATTTATCAGTGGTGCATGGAATGAAGTCGTAGAATTTGCTTTTGATATTTATCAGTCATTTCGTATTTACACAGGTAATAATGAAGATATTACTCTTTCAGGTGGGATTAGTATTGATGATATTAAATTTCCCTTATATCAAGCTGCAAAATCTTCAGGAGAAGCTGAAGATGCTGCCAAAGGAAATGGTAGGGACAGCTTAGGGCTATTTGGCCAAGTTTTCAAATGGGATGAATGGCTAGGAATAGAAAATTTTAATAGTATTGGCGTTGATGCCCAAAAATATCTGGATTCCGAAGCCAAACCAAATTTATTTGGTATTTTCCCCTTTGTTCAGAGATTGAAACAGCAAGACATTGGGATAAATTATTCTCGTAATTTTGTACGTAACCTGCTCATCACTGCACAAATTCAAGAACAGGCATTAGAAAAGGTTAAAGAAGATAAAAAATCACAGGAGAAGGAGGCTTTAGCAACTCGGTACTATTTGCACTTGCCAAAGATAGCTTATACGCTAGCAAGATTACCTAAAGAGGTATTAAAAGATACCGATTTTCGTACTTCTTTGAAAAGTCCTTATAACGCGCCTTATTTTCGAGTGATCGCCACTTGGATTCAATTATTAAACCGTTCATCAGAATCATGACACAAACACCTATACCTAGAAACAGCGAAGATATTACCATCATAATGGTCAATAAAATTAATAAATTCACTTTAGGTTTCCAAGAATATGATATTCGTGAATTGGTAAATCATACGGAAAAACTGGGTCAACAACTTGTAATAAAACAGCTTAAAACTAATCAAATACGAAAATTTTTAGATGCTGTTAAACGTCTAAAATCAAAACTAGATAAAAGCGAAGAAAGAGATTTTAATGTAATTAAAGATGATTTAGTTCTTTTAAGACCTCAACTTGCTTATGCTGCTGCTCGGCAACAAAAGAATAACAAAGACTTAGGGCCAGTTGCTCCTTTTAAGCAAGTCTTAGAAGCAGCAATTAAACAAGTGGATACAACCAAAGACTTTGATAAATTTGTTCAATTAGTTGAATCAATAATTGCTTACCATAAAGCAGCAGGAGGGCAAGACCAATGACATTTTCAACAAAGAGATTTGAATCCAAAGAATTAGTAGGCAAGGTAACAATTAACAGTATTCTCAACGTAGAAACTGGTATTCACATTGGTGGTGGCGGTGAAAGATTAGATATTGGTGGACTAGATAAACCAGTTATCCGTAATCCTGTAACGCGTCATCCTTATTTACCAGGGTCATCTGTTAAAGGTAAACTAAGGGCAATTTTAGAGCGTTTATGGAAATTACCTCTAAATCGTCATGGTGGTAGTGGTACTTATCGCTACGAAAGTGATGATTTAGTAGATGGTTATACAGAAATAAAAATAGACAATACTCCAATAGTTATCAAATTTGATGGCTCTAGAGACTGCAAACTTTCCAGACTTTTTGGTTCAACTGGTACTAATTTTTGGGTGAATAGTGATGTTGCTAATCAAGAGAAATTAGAGCGTGTCCCTAATATTGAACAACGCATGATTATTACACAGGCTGATCAGACAAATAGATTTGCAAGATTTGCAAAACAAGGGGAAGAAGCTAAAGATGGAGAAATCAAAGAGCAATATGTCAAAGTTAAAGGACGAAATACACCTGCTCGTTTAATTGTGAGAGATTCTCACTTACTAGATAGCTCAATTGCTTTACTAGAACGAGTTGACACTGGTTTATATATGACAGAGTGGAAATTTGAAAACGGTATTGACAGAGTAACAGCAGCAGCGAATCCTAGACAGGTAGAACGCGTACCAGCAGGGGCAAAATTCGATTTTGAGTTAGTTTATACTGTCGAAAATCCAAAGCAAGCGGTTGAAGACTTGCAAAATATAGCGATCGCACTGGCTTTTCTCGAAGATGATGCGCTGGGTGGTCATGGTTCAAGAGGCTATGGAAAAGTCAAATTTGAGAACTTTCGGTTTAACTATCGCAGCTTAGAACAGTATCGCCAAATTGCCAATGCACCCCAAGGAACATCAGCTTTACAAACCTTAGACACCATTCCCAACACCCAAGCACTGTTAGATAACTTCAGAAGTTTACGCGAGTATATCGAACAGCGATTATTACCAGGAAATGAATCATGAGCGTCTGGAAATTAGTAAAACTTAACTTTGGACGCAATCTGGCTCACTTTGGGGAAGTGGGAATTGGTTTAGAAGAAACAAGCGATCGCGTCCGTTCAGATACTTTCTTTAGCGCCTGGGTAAGTAGCTATGCGCGCTTGTTTGGGAAAAAGACAGTAGAGGAATTATTACAGCTATTTCCCACTGACAAACAACCTCAAGGTATAGCCCCCTTTCGTATCAGTTCTACGTTTATCTATCGAGAGATTGATGAAGATACAATTTACTATCTTCCCCGCCCTCTGAAATTTCCCATCAACTACCCGGAGGATGATTTAGCATTTTTTAAAGCCTACAAAAAACTCAACTATTTACCTTTGGAAACATGGCAAAGATGGTATCAAGGAATAGGATTTACAACAGATGATGCTGAGGAATTAGAAAATTACATTCCTGGAAAAACCAAGGGCAGACTAGCAACAGCAGGAGTATTTGACTATAGCAAAGCTTGCAAAATTGAACAATTACCAAAAATAGCTATAGATAGAAATACCAGGGCTACAAACATTTATCATATAGGCTTTGTTCAATTTGATTGGGAGAAAAAACCCGCAGGTTTATATTTTCTCCTAAAACTCTCTCTAGAAGGTGAGAAATTAGCCGATAAACTCGAAGCTGCTTTACATCTTTTAGGAGAAGAAGGAATTGGCGGAGAACGTTCTAGTGGAGCAGGACGATTTGAAGTTAAATGGTCAGAGTTACCAGAAAATTGGCAAAGTTTAGTTAAGTTTTCTAGGGGAACTTACCACAGCCTCATGAGTTTATATTGGGATTTATCCATAACAACTGATTTTTTAGATAAAGCCAGTTATGAAATTCAAGAACGGGGTGGTTGGATAGGAGAAAGTCAGTTACGTCGTCAAATGGTACGGATGTTTAGTGAAGGTTCTGTTTTTTCTGCACCACCACAAGGAAAGCTGGTAGATGTCAAACCCCAGGAATTCAAAAAACATAGTATTTACCGAAATGGTATCAGCTTAAGTATACCGATTAAAGTACAGGAAAAATAAATAATGGTTATTGCACCTGAATCTCCACTGAAAAAGCCTGAATTTTACCAATCAAAACGGGTGCAGTTGACCAGTCCAATTTTACATATTGGCTCATTTGTATCTAGATTAAATTCTTTTGAATATGTGCAGACAGCCAAAAAAGTTTATCTTCCCAATCAAGCAGCCTTAGCTAAAGGATTATTAAAAAAAGGAGGAAGTTTTCTTAACGACTATATTCAAGCGATTGAAGAACATCAAGACATAACCAGACTTTTAAAACAAGCTTTTGGCAATGAATGGTGGAATGCAAAAGACACAGATGAAAACCCCATTTTTCCAAAAGATTCAATTAGCCAAAACTTTACGCAAGAAAAGATTACAGATTTACGTCCAATGATTCGGAATGGGATGGGATATTTATTTGTCCCTGGTTCCTCAATTAAAGGTGCAATTAGGACAGCTATAGCCTATCATTTACTCAAATACCCTGACCGTTATCAAGTACCTTTGCAAAATCGGGTAAGTGAAATTGAAGACAGACTGAAAAAAAGTTTAGGAGAATTGAAAAATAAGCATAAACAAAAATTTGCTGATGATCAACTATTTATGGAAAATTTATTTTCTAATTATACTCTCAACTATCAAGGTAAAACACTAACTGGTAGCAATCAAAACACAGACTTTTTACGCTGTTTGAAAGTTAGCGACTCTGAATCGATAATTGAAACAACAGTACCCAGTAAAACAGGTAAACCAATTCCTATAAATTTTTCTGTTGTCGCTGAAGTAATAGTTTCCAGCAGGTTTCCTGATTATTTAGCCAAATATAAAGCCCCTATCTACGCTGAGATGGTGCGGAATATCAAGACAGAATTTACTCTCACCTTAGATCCAGAAATGCTTTCATGGTTCCAGCATAAACAGGGAATGAAATTACCCTTTAATAACCTTGATGAACTACTGCAAATATGCCAAGATTTTGCTCAAGAACAATGGGACTATGAGCATGATTATTGGAACGTTATAGAAAATAATTATAAAGCATCTGGCAAGAACTTAGACTTTAGCCATATCCGGGATTTATACGAGCCAGAAAAATGTCCTTATACACTACGGTTAGGTTGGGGTAGTGGAATGACTGGAACCACAGTAGGGTTATGTTTTGACGACCAACTTAGAGCAGAAATCCGCGATATTTGTGGTATTCAAGCACCTGGTTTTGAAGCCCCAAAATCTCGGCGAACAGTCATGAATAGCAACGGGGAAATTAAATTTGTTCCTGGATGGGTGAAATTCAATACTTTAAAAGACCTATGCTAATTCACTCTACCTGGAGATTAACAGTATCTACATCAATAGTTTTACCTCGCCCCTATGGTTTGGAATTGGTAAAACAACTGCATCAACAGCTAGGTTTAGAAATGGGAAGCGAGACCATACCTGCTCTTTCTTACTCAGGGATAATCGGTTTTTATTCCACTGCCAGAGATTTTATTACCTTTCATCCAGAAGAATTTTACCAAATATCTCTATGTGGATTAAATGAAATTTCAGCAAAAGCAATTTCTCATCTAAATCTTACAGATTCTCTAGAATTTTTAGGTGCAAAGTTAAAAATTATAAATCGTCAAGATGAAATTACCAGCTATGAAGAATTATATACAAGTTTAGTAGGAAATGAGCCAGAACCAGCAAAATATTTTGACTTGCAGTTTATTACACCTACAGCCTTTGCTCAAAGCGGAGTAAATTTACCTCTACCATTACCTACATTAATGTTCCGTAGCTGGTTAGAACGCTGGAATACGTTTGCGCCTATTTATTTAGGAAGTGATGAATTAATTACTTATCTTAGTAACGCAATCGTCCTGAAAAATCACAAAATTCAAACGCGTAGTTATCAGTTAAATAAAAATTTTGTAAATGGGTTTGTTGGCGATGTAATGTTACAAGTTTTAAACCGCGCTGATCCTTTATTGGCAAATGTAGCTAATTTATTAGTTCAATACGCGCGGTTTTCTGGTACGGGAATGAAAACTCGTTTAGGGATGGGACAGACATTGATTAATACATCAAATAAATAGCTATGAAAATAATTATTACATTTTTAGGAATTCAAGCCAAGAAAACTACATATAGTTTTGAAGATAAAAATTATGATGGAGAAGTGTTTGCTGAAGCTTTGCATAAGTTTTGTAATTATGATTCTATGTTAGTTTGTGTCACCAAGGAAGCTAAAAAAACAACCTTTCCTATTTTAGAAAAGCTAAAAGATGAGCGTATACAAGCAGTTGAAATACCAACTGGTGAAACTACTGAGCAAATGTGGGAAACGTTTAAAACTATTACTGAAAAAGTAAATGAAAATGATAGTGTAATATTTGATATTACTCATGGGTTAAGGTCTTTACCATTTCTGGTTTTTTTGTTTGCAGCATACCTTAAAGTAGCCAAAAACGTGACAATTGAGGCTATTTACTATGGAGCATGGGAATTAGGATTTTCTAATAATGGTATAGCTCCAGTAATTGATTTATCAGAATTTGTGTCCATGATTGACTGGTTAACCGCAACAGAACGTTTTATAGAAATAGGAGATGGACAAGCACTAGCCAATTTACTCAAAACTGCTATTCCATCAAGTGTTGAGTTACGTAATAATCCTGCTAGTAGACCATTAAAAAGTCAGTTAGAAAAAACTGCTAAAAGTATTGAGACTATTTCATTAGCTCTAAATCTGACTCGACCAATTGAAACAATGCAATCAGCCACTAGGTTAGAGGAAATCTTAAAACAAGCAAAACCAAGCTTTGCTGAACGTGCTAAACCATTTTCATTGTTGTCAGAAAGAGTTGTTAAAGAGTATGGACAATTTGCTTTAGAAGATCCAACTAATCAAGCAGAATTAATTGAAAATTTATGGTTACAGTTACAAATGATTGAATGGTACATTCAGCGAGATAGAGTTGTACAGGCAGTAACTCTAGCGCGTGAATGGCTCATTTCTGTATTAGTTCTGAAATTTGGTGAACTAATGTTTGATAAAAATAAAGGTAGAAAATATGTCGAAGGTGCTATAAATAATGCTGTTGAAAATAGAAAAGCATTACCCCGTCCTATTACTCCTAGTCCTTGTGATGAAAAACTTACAGCTTTACCACAAGTAGAGGAACTGCTTAAAGTTTGGAGTCAAATGGCTGAACTACGTAATGATATTGCTCATGTAGGTATGAACCTTAATCCTCAACCAGCCTTAAAGCTGAAAGAAAAAGCTTTATCACTATATCCACAATTACAAAAAATTGCAGAAGAATTACTACCAGGGCGTGTAATTACTGAGTAAATATTTACAACCAAATTAATAAATATCCTAGTTTTTAAAATGATAAAAACCGTTATCTGTTCTGTGGGGACAAGTGCTACAAAAGCATTGGGAGTTCCCCAAAAAAATTAATGGATTGGGTGCAGCAACAAAAAAGTGTGGAAGATGCTGCTGAACAAGTGTTCTCTACTTTTCGTGAAATTGTCCCTGAAGGAGAAAACTTAAAAAATAAGTTATCTGCTGAAATTCACTCACTTTTTAGAATTGGTATTACAAATCAAGATAGAGTAATTTTGCTGTCATCAAATACAGATGATGGATACTGTTGCGCTCTTGCTGTTGAAAAATATCTCAAGTATTACAGTAATAGCATATATGCAAAAGCCGAACGAATTATAGGACTTCAAGTTGTAGATGCTGAAACTTTCAAAAGAGAAGGGGTTGTTAACTTTGTCAAACGTATTCTCCAAGAAGTTGATAGTTACGATCCTAGTAATATTATTCTCAATTCCACAGGAGGATATAAAGCTCTAGTTCCTTACACCGTTTTATTAGGTATGTTAAAGGGAATTAAGTGTGATTACATATTTGAGCAGTCAACTACATTACTAGAATTGCCACCGCTTCCTGTAGAGTTTAAGCGATCGCAATTTGATATATATAAAGATTTATTTGAAAAAATAGAGCGTGAGACAGAAATATCTCAAGCAGAATGGGAAGAAAGAGTTCCTTATATAGAAAAAAAACTTTTAGAACCTTTGGTTGAAGTGTCTAATAAACAAGTAACTATTTCTGCGATAGGTTTCTTATTCCTTGAGGAAATGCGTAAGCCTTCAGCTTTAGTTCCTTTTCTTTCTCAAAAAGCTATTAAAGATTGCTTTGATAACATAGCAAAATTAGATGACTGCGATCCATTTCGGTATCTATCAAAAGTTTCTGCTTCTACAGCAGCTTTTGAATCTGACAAACATATTAATGTGGGCAATGGACTATATTGGCTCAAGCCTGGTAGAACAACAGATCGTTATTTAGTATCTGTAGAAGGTTGGCGTATGTTGGTATGGAGAGCAATTCGTAAAGATCAGGAAGGTTCTGACTACCCAACTAAAGTTAAAGTTAATCCTGATAGTGAACGTCGAGCATATTCTCCATTCATGCGTGTAGATTCTGATAGCTACTACGAGTTAAAGTAAAGATAAATGACCATCGTCTTACCCTTCTTCATCCATCTGTCCCCTTACCCACTCCCTAATCGCTTGTCGGAAAACTCGTCTTCCCACCATACGGTATCTTTCAATTAGTGATGGAATTTCTTGAATATTCAGATTAGGAAACACTAAACTTGTTTCTTTTTCAAGATATTCCTCACCTTGCAACTGGTAAATTTTGATTTCTCCAGAGTCATAAGACCAAATTTCAGGTACGCCTAACCGTGCATAGATGGGAAAGCGATCTAAAGATTTGCTGGTAACATCAATTTCTAAAGCTAAATCTGGAGGTGGGTCTTGATTTAAATCAAACTTGAGTTTACCTCGAATTAAGGCTTCATTTTGAAAATAAAAACAATTATCAGATTCGATTCCAGCCTTTTTTAGTTCTCGCTTCCAGGTAGTTGAGCCGTAACACTCATAATCTAGCTCCAAAATATCAGCTGTATCTTTGATGATGTCACCAATTATTTCTTTGTAATATTCGTGTTCTGGTAACGGTGTCATAATCTCTAATGTGCCATCATCATAAGCTACCCTAGCTGAACGGCTTTCACCTAAATCTACTAATAAATTCTCAAATTTTTGCCAACTGATATTGTAAAGAACCACTCGGTCAGCGCGATGTTCAGTTAGCAGCATAATTCCTCGTAGAATCAGTAAGCAGTTAATGCTAGTCAGTATTCAGCAAAAACTTAGTATAAGTTTCCAAATTTATAACTGATTACTAACTAATATCAAAATCATCCTAATTCATTTTATCAATTATGATTGATGAATATTTCCAAACCCTCACGACCTACGCCCCGCGCAACTTTCAAGGAGAAGCGATCGCCAAACTCTTACAGCGCCAAGATATCCTCCTCCGCGCACCAACAGGATCAGGAAAAACAGAAACAGCGATCGCACCCTTCCTCTTCGCCAAAGCCCTGAATATAGACTTCCCCAATAAACTCATCTACGTTGTGCCTCTGCGAACCTTAGCTAACAGCCTCCGCCAACGTACTGAAACTTTAGTTGAAAACTGGGAAAAAGCTTATCTATCATCTCGTTCCCCTGTAGTAACTCTACAAACAGGAGAAAACCCAGAAGACCCCCGCTTTGAAGGTGACATTGTTTTCTGCACCATTGACCAAATGTTAAGCAGCTTCCTGAATATCCCTTACTCAGTCGGTCGTGGTTCTGCCAATGTTAACTCAGGAGCGATTTTTGCTTCATATCTGGTATTTGATGAATTACATCTACTCGATCCAGACCGTTCTTTCGCTACTGTTTTGAAAGTTTTACAACAAGTTAAAGGCATTTCCCCATTTTTGCTGATGACCGCGACTTTAACTAATGAACTTGCAACCCAAATACAGACGTTGGTAAACAATGGAAATTATTCAAGTTGAAGATGCAGATTTACAAGCCATAGAAGGCGATCGCTATCGTACATTTCAAGCCATATCCCATCCTCTTAACGCTTCGGTAATCCTGAATGATATTCAAACCAACCAGCGTAAACGACTAATAGTCATCTGTAACACAGTTTCGCAGGCTCAGGGTTTATTTAGGGATTTAGAGGAACTGAACTACGATGAGGGAATATTGCACGTTATATTGTTACATTCGAGATTCCTCCCAGAACATCGGGCCCAGAAAGAAACTGACCTGAAAACTATATTTGCTCAAAACTGGCAAGATGATGGGAATTGCTACGTTTTGATTTCTACCCAAGTAATAGAAGCAGGAATCAACATCACCTGCCAAGTCATGCATACTCAACTTTGTCCAATGAACTCGCTTTTACAACGGGCTGGACGTTGCGCTCGATTTGGTGGTGAGCAAGGAGAAGTTTATATTTATCCTAGAGTCGAAGTTAACGCAGCTTCTTGTAAAATAGCGATCGCAGATTTAGAACTAGAAGAATCATCAGCACCTAAAAAGCAAAGCTTTCTGCCATATCCTCAAGAAACCTGTGAACTCACATGGCTTGTGTTACAGGAACACAGCCAATCTGTACAGTCCAATGAGAATGTTGGATTTCGTACTGAAGAACAATGGATAAATCAGGTTCACACTACAGAAGACTTACTACAGCAACAGCGACGACTTAACAACCGGATGAATTTTGAACAACGCTTTGAAGATGCGTTTTTCAGAGGGGATCAATCTGCTGGGAGAGAATTGATTCGGTCAATCGATAGCCGTAGTGTATTTATCTGGGAAGAAGAGGGCTTAATTGATATTGAAGAGGAAGTAGTTGACCCCCAAAAACTGCTAAGTTTTTTGTTGCCTGTTTCCATGCTATGCAAAGTGTGGCGGGAGTTCCAAAATATGGAATTTGGAGCAGACTGGATTTTTAAGCAGATTGAAAACCCAAAAGGAAAATCAGAAACGTATAGTCAACCTGTTTGTACTCTAATTAAATCTCGTGAGGCACTGATTGGCAGTATACGGATTTTAGTTAATCCTCGCTATGTTCATTATGACGAACATATTGGCTTATTAATTGGCATTGATGTTTTCGGGAATCACTTCGTTTCTCCTGATAAGTCAAAACGTGTAATCGCTAGTGAGTATCGTTACCAGATGGACAATTATGTAGGGCATCTAGTATTGATGTGGAAATGCTGGCGGGAAGCATTTACAGTAAACCGATTAAAAAATGGAGTGTCCCAAGAAACTACTTATACTAGTGTTCGTGATGAACTGTTAGCGGCTGGTGGACGATTTATCAGAGGTAAAATTTTCCCGCAGGCGCAGGAGAAAGAAGCAGAAGCTTTATTTGAAATATTAGTATTTTTCGCTATTTTCACCCATGACCTGGGGAAACTACAAGTAAAATGGCAAGAAGCGATGCGGGGATGGCAAGCGATGGCTCATTCTTCATTCTCTGGCAGAAACCCCGGAAAACATTTACTAGCGCACACTGACTACAGCCCAAAAGATAGACACCAACGAGATGCCCTCAGAGACTATGAAAAGAAACACAAGCGTCCTAACCATGCTGTTGAAAGTGCTTACTTAGCCCAAGATATTCTTAAGCAATCGTTAGTGCCCCTACTGCAAGATAATTTCTTGGCAGATACAGAACAAATTAAATATATCTGTCATACAGTAATCATGTCCGCAGGTCGTCACCATTCTGCTTGGGCAGGAGGATGGGATCAAGCAGCAACGGCTAAGATTAAAAGTATAGAGTTACACTCAGGGGCAAAGCAAGCGATCGCCGATAGTTGGCGGAGTATTCATAGGTTTCTACCACAGTCATTACTTTTACCAGAAGCAAACTTGAGTAAAGATGTCTACCCGATTAAAAAAGACTTTGATTTAAATAGATTTACATCTGACGAAACTGAATATTTACAACTTTACTTACTAGTGGTCAGAGCCTTGCGCCTTTGCGATCAGCGTTCAGTACAGCTTCACAATAGCTAGCTATCACCGGAATCGACTAGCGAAGTCTTGATTTATCGCCTGTGCCCGCAGGTGTGCCATCACAAGTACAGCAAAGGAAGTATCAGTTTGCTCTAACTCTAATCAATAGGCTTCGTATTCGGAAAGGTCTGACATATTGGAATAGCCCTCTTCCAACGGGGTATAGAATCTTTGGAAGTACACAACGCTCATGGGTAAAACGCCAGATGATAGAGCGCCTATTTGTCACTAAAAAATTCGGGACTTATGCCGACACCTTTATAATGCTAGGTCTGGCGCAGCTTGTGGAATATGCCCTGAAAGCAACTAACCAAACAACTGACATTCAGCTTATAGATGAAGGAACACGCTACTGTATCCAATTGAAGAAGGCTGGCAATTTAGAGCCGATAGGTAAACTAAGTTACACCGACCCGTTTCCACCAGTCAAAGGTAAAAAGACAGATATCAGCAAAATACCCCCAGAAATAAAACCTTTTGACACAGTTGAGAAAAATGAAGAGCGTAAACGTTACCGAGATTATGTATTTCAGCAACGGGGCAAAGTTCAATTTAATGAAGATGCACCAGATCCACCCCATCCTAGTACTCAAAATGGTGTAGTCCTAACTTCCATGCGCCACGATCGCAATCATAACGAACTGTGGCAATTGGGTTGGCAGAACAAGGATGACTACGGCATTTTGCTTGTTACCCTCTTTCAAGCTTTTAGCCAAGAGAATTACTATAGCTTGGATGGAGAAACTAAGCAGGTTGCAGAGTTATTCAAACAAGCGACTGGTCGCCAGTTGCCTAGTGAGGCCAGTGCCGTGAAAGTTTATCTGCCCACATCAGTTCAGGGAGTCAACCGCATCAAGGCGGATACCAACAAAGTAGATTCCCAAAAAGCAGATTGGTTAAGCTTATGGCTGATTGCGGGAGGATTATTTAGCTTTGGGGTTGCCGAACGGGTCAAGATTGCCGAACGAGTTTATGACTGGCGAGTTGTAGCGTTGGAACCATTAGATATTCAGTTGAGCAAATATCGGGAGGTGTTAGATAAATTACGCAAATATAACCCACCTTCTGGAGGACATGGGATTGCCCGCTTTGATGCAGAGTTAGTGTTGCGGTTTTGTCAACAACTGCTCAATAGTCACCCATCTCAAGTTGATGCAGAAGTAGATGACTTTGACCTATGGCAACCGATTAACCATTTTGTCAGCAACTTTGTAGGCACTCACTTTGGCTCGAAAGGGCAGGTTTATGGTGTCAAAGAAGTTTTTAGTTTGGGGCTTCCTGGGTGGATTAGACCAGAAAATTCTGAGGAATTGACAGATTATTTGAAGGTTCTAAATGAGCATCTGTTTGTAATCGGTAGCCTATCGGCAGAAGAGGGGCACAGCGAACTGTTGGCTGCATATCGAGATTTTATTACTGGGACAAATCTTCGTAGGTTTTTTCGTTTTCAGGCCAGCTATGCCGATTACATAGTTAAACGCTTGGCAGATCCCAAAGCAAAACCTCCCCGTTTATTTTCAATTGCTGGACTGAACACTATGACTAAAAAAGACACAGATTTCACCAAAATTACTACAGACCCCAGCTTTCTCCGCATCGCCAAAGCAATTAATCAAGCAACAGTATATGCAGGGAAGGTAAAAACCCAACAGGGTGTTATAGAACTAGATTGGCAACGCACCTATGGATTGGCACAACGTTTGAGCAGTCAATCTGGCTCCAAGAAGGATTTTTTGAGCGAAATTACTGATTTTCTGGCTAAATACCAAGCAGAAAATTTACGGTTATCGGAACAACTTCTCAAGGAAAGCAAATCCCTAAGACGAGTTTGGACAACCAAAGAAGACTTAGATCGATTAGTTGAATTGGTTGAAAACTATGACACAGTACTGGTTGCTAATTTGTTAATTGCCTATGGGTATGCCCGTTGGACAAAGGCGAAGGAAGTGGATTTGGAAGATGAGAATGCGGATATTAATGACGAGCAAGATTTAAACAACTTGGAACCAACTGAAAATTTAGGAGAATCCAACAATGACTAAGACAAAATTTCCGATTTATTCAATTTCTATAAGCGGTGTACTATCCTGGCAACTTCATGCTCTGAATAATGAAGGCAACGAGGGCAATCAATCGCTAACGCGTCGCTACTACATTATTCAGAAAGACATGACTGAGCCTGAATATGTTAATGGAGTTTCCGGCGATATGCTCAAACATATCCAAGCAGAACATCTGCACCGGATTGCGATTCAGGAAGGACTAATACTTTCAGAAGGGGGCAAGCAATTTCATCCTGACCGTATTGGTTATGACTTGGAAAAAGGACTTCCGATTTTTACGCAGTCAGACACAGATTTAACTGCCAAAACGAACCAAGTACTCCAGCGTTGCACAATTAGCGACTTAGAGGGATTCATGGTGACAGTTAAAGGTGGACAAACTCTAAAACGGGAATCTGTAATTGAGTTTGGGGCGGCTGTGGGTTTACCAACCTTAGTCAAAACCCAAAGCTACTTCCATGCGAAATATGGGACAGATAACCCAACTCCTTACAATGTACAGGTCAGTTCTGGTTTATATGCAACTGTCCTCAACATTGAAGCTTTTCGCATTGGCTACAATCCCCATAATTTTAGCTACAGCATCGATCCTATTGAACGCAAAAAACGGCTAGATGTCCTACTAAAAAGTGTGCTTTATACCTACCTGCAACCTAATGGTGCAAAGCGCAATACCCATTTACCCCATCCTGACCATTTTGAAGGTGTAATTACTGTTAGCACT
Source organism: Nostoc sp. DedQUE09 (assembly GCF_034530915.1). Classification (NCBI taxonomy): domain Bacteria; kingdom Bacillati; phylum Cyanobacteriota; class Cyanophyceae; order Nostocales; family Nostocaceae; genus Nostoc; species Nostoc sp. DedQUE09. The sequence goes on along the minus strand of NZ_JAVRCE010000006.1, from coordinate 123,612 downwards.
CGCCGTTGTCCCGCACCAATGCTCAGTCCCTTATCCGCAAGTTACAGCCGCCAAATTCATAGCTTGGCTGACACCCTAAATAATCTTAATGGTGCAGGTACAATTCACTGCTTTGATTTTGACACAATTGCCCAGTTCGCCGAACAAATTCAAACTCTAATTGAGCGATCGCAACCTTGGGAGAGTAACAATGCCGAAGCCATCGAATAAATCAAAATCCTCACTCTCAAAACAGGAGCAGGTGAAAGCAAGCTCCAACCAATGGTTAACCGTTACCTATCAGCCCGTTAGCCTATTCTCCCTCAAACGCTCCGATGCAACGAGCATGGCGGCTCGGTCGAATCTAGTGCCAACTCCTTATGCGATCAAAATGGCGTTGCTGAAAGTATTGTTGGAAAATCAAGGAAGACAGCATCAAAGTAATTTTGCTCAATGGATTAAAAGCGAATTTACCTGGATTCGAGACTTACAAATTTACATTTGGCCACCAGAGCAATTGGTTGTGAATCGCAACGGCTATAAACTCCGCTACTACGACCAAACTGCTGATAAGGTAGATAAGAGCCGGACGACAATACCCATGCAGGGAGGGTTTGTCTTTCGGGAATGGGTGTATTTACAAGGACATCTACAAATTTGTTGTGGTGGGTGCGATCGCTTGGCAGAACTAGAGCAGCTGTTTGCTCTAATTAACTACTTTGGTAAACGGGGCTGTTTTTTCCAATATCTTCCAGAATACAAACAAGAAACTTCTGAACCATTATTTCAACCAAATCTAATTACTGGATTTACAGCACAGCCAATGGATGATTTGGGTGAAAAGGCTACCTTTAACCGAATCAATCCTTTTTCCACTGACAAGGCACAACTGGATAAAGACCGAGTAATTAAACCTGGATTTCTACCTTTACGACTTGTTGCTACAAGCGCCCGTTATGACATCTACCAAAGATACTGAAGTCACATTCGCTGGACTTAGCGTAGTTCTCAAACAAGTAGAAACTTTAATCAGCCCCACTTCACTGAACTCTTGGCTATCCGAAACCCAGCTTTTACCAATTTGGATTCCTTTACGGATCAAAGAAGGTGTTACCAAAATTATGCCTGTATTGCCAAACTCAGTTTTATATCCAAATCTGATGGAATCTATTTGTCAGCAGATTGCTCAGAATACCTTAGTGGAGTGGTGGCAAAAACCCTATGAACTAACGGGGGTTGAGGTAGATTCTCATGCTTTGCATCTGATTCAAGTTGCTGTTGCATCTGCCGCGCCTCTGCCAACACTGGGACGAGCCATCCATGCTCAATGTTTTCAGTGGTTTGCGAATGCCGATACTGCCTTAGCTGAACACTTGCATCAACAAAATACCCTACCGTTAACTGTGGCAATGCAGTATGTTTCTCCACAAAAGATGCAGTTGAAAATTACCTTGTTGAAAAAAGAACTGCTAGCACCTTTACTTTGGGGATTAAGTACCAGCTTGGGAGAGTCAATCATGCTGGCAGGCATACCTTGCCAATTGAGGAAGTCGATAGATATCCTGCAAGCTACTAGTTTTGAAAAACTAGTACAGGTAACAACCCAAAACGTAATTGAGTTACGCTTTCTTTCACCTACTAGCTTCAAGCAAAATCGAGGAGTACAGCCTTTCCCACTACCAGAATTGGTTTTTAACAGTCTATTGCGCCGTTGGAACATATTTGCTCCACCAGAACTGCAATTTCCCGAGGTTGAGTGGAATGGTTTAGTTTCTGCTTATGACCTAAAAACCCATGCCTTAAAAATGGAAGGTGGAGCAGAAATTGGTGCCCAAGGATGGGTAAAGTATCGATTTTTAGATTCTCAACAAGCAAGAATAGCCACAATCTTAGCTCATTTTGCAACATTTGCGGGAGTTGGGCGCAAAACAGCGATGGGGATGGGGCAAGTGAGATTGGTTGAATCCCGCTCACGGGGCTGAACTAAAAATAGGCATTTAAACGAAAAGATGAATGAAGATTATTTACCTTTGGCATACCTCAATGCCTGGGAATATTGTCCACGCAGATTTTACCTTGAATATGTCTTGGGTGAAATGTCAGATAACGAGCATATTATCTTGGGTCGCCACATACACCGCAATATCAATGAAGAAGGAACACTCCAAGAAGGAGATATGCTGATTCATCAGCAACAGTGGGTGTGGAGCGATCGCTTAAAGGTCGCAGGTATCATTGATGCAGTTGAAGAATGTGATGGTCAGCTTGTCCCTGTGGAGTATAAAAAAGGGAAGATGGCACAGCACCTTAATGACCATTTTCAACTTTGTGCAGCAGCTCTGTGTATAGAAGAACGTACCGGACGCAGCCTTCCTTACGGTGAGATTTTTTATCACACTAACCGTAGAAGACAGACAGTAGCATTTACACCCCAACTGCGGCAAATGACCGAGCAAGCGATCGCTGTTGCTCAACTTGCTGCTACTAGGGCTATGCCATCTCCAATTGACCATACTAAAAAGTGCCTTTCATGCAGCCTACAAGGAATTTGTCTGCCTTTTGAAGTCAAGCAATTACAAAAATCACAGGCTGCTGAAACTGATGATTGAATAAATGCAACTTCATCAACAACTTTTATTCACTATTAATTACACAACACTAAAATGTCAGTTCTTTACGTTACACAAGCTGATGCTGTTTTAAGCAAAAACTATGAAGCTTTTAATGTGGCTTTGAAGCAAGAAGACGGTTCTTGGAAAAAACAAAGTATTCCCGCACAAACTGTAGAGCAAGTTGTTCTTATGGGTAATCCTCAAGTTACTGGCGATGCTCTTGTCTATGCTTTAGAGCTAGGTATGCCAGTTCATTACCTTTCTAGCTTCGGTAAATATTTGGGTTCAGCACTGCCTGGTTATTCGCGTAACGGACAACTGCGGTTAGCCCAGTATCAACTTTATAGCGATCCGGTGCGACGTTTAGAATTAGTCAAAGCGATCGTGGCAGCTAAAATTCACAATCAATATCAAGTTTTGTATCGAAATAATGAACGAGATAATCCTCTCAAAGAACGCAAAAGCCAGGTTAAGAATCAGAAAACTATAGATCAAGTAAGGGGTATCGAAGGTTTAGCCGCACGGGAATATTTTAGCTGTTGGCCGCGTCTAGTTGGGAAACAATGGACTTTTACAGGCAGGAATCGCCGTCCACCTACCGACCCAGTGAATTCGCTGCTGAGTTTCGCTTATGGTTTGCTGCGCATTCAGGTAACAGCTGCGGTTCATGTAGCTGGGTTAGATCCTTATATTGGCTATCTACATGAAGTGCATCATGGCCAGCCTTCGATGGTACTCGACTTAATGGAAGAGTTTCGTGCCTTGATAGCTGATAATGTGGTGTTAACAGTATTACACAAACGCGAAATACAGCCACAGGATTTCTCTGAAAGCTTGGGTGCATATCGCTTAAAAGAAACTGCTCGAAAATCTTTCTTGCAAGCATTTGAGCGCAAGATGAATGACGAATTTAAGCATCCTGTTTTTGAATATAGATGCACTTATCGCCGGGCGATAGAACTGCAAGCCCGGTTACTGAGTCGGCATTTGCAAGAAAGTATCCCTTATAGAGCTTTAGCTTTGCGATGACTACACTGTTTTATCTGATTATTTATGATTTACCAGATAACAAAGCAGCGAATAAACGTCGTACTCGTTTACACAAAATGTTGTCCGGCTATGGCAAATGGACACAGTACAGCGTATTCGAGTGCTTCTTAACAACAGTTCAATTTGCTACACTACAAACAAAAATAGAAAAACTAATCAAACCCGAAGAGGATGCTATACGAATATACGTGCTTGATGCAGGTGCAGTGAAAAAAACCATCACATACGGTTCGGAAATTCCTCGACAAGAGCAAACAATCGTCTTATGATGAATGTATCGAATTGATGTTTGACAAGTCAAAGCGGGGTCAAAAACCCCGGAAACTCGTCAAAATCGCCAGAACCTTGACAACATAATAGTTATAGCGTTTCATGAAATGGGAGAGTTGCAAATAATTTGCAATAAGGACGGCTGAAAATGATCTATTTTTTTGATCCGTCAAATCACTTCCCAGGAAGCTTGCTCTGGTTAAGTTTCAGCACCGAGCGGTTTCCAAACCTCATTACCCCTCACGGGGACTGAAACAGCAGGATGTTTCATTAATTCCTCTCTGTAAGGACAAGTTTCCAAACCTCATTACCCCTCACGGGGACTGAAACTATCAACTAGATAAGCCTTTCTGGAGAAAGCGGTTGTTTCCAAACCTCATTACCCCTCACGGGGACTGAAACGCGCATTTGCTCAACCCAATGAACTTACCCAAATTGAGTTTCCAAACCTCATTACCCCTCACGGGGACTGAAACGCTCAATTCCTGGCACTGATGAGTAAAAAATGGTTAAGTTTCCAAACCTCATTACCCCTCACGGGGACTGAAACTCATGAACCTGAATGGAAACAGGGTCGCCAGAATGTTTCCAAACCTCATTACCCCTCACGGGGACTGAAACAGGTTAAAAAAGAGTATGTATATACTATCTGTTGTTTGGTTTCCAAACCTCATTACCCCTCACGGGGACTGAAACGCCAAAATAATGTATGGAATGTATGGAGCAATAAAGTTTCCAAACCTCATTACCCCTCACGGGGACTGAAACAGTTAACTTCTTTTGTAGTTAATTTCATATTTACTCGTTTCCAAACCTCATTACCCCTCACGGGGACTGAAACAAGAACAGAACCTATCAACTTTTCAGGGTATTGGGCTGGTTTCCAAACCTCATTACCCCTCACGGGGACTGAAACCTTAATCTTTTCCCGGTTGACCTTACCCCCGTTTAAGGGTTTCCAAACCTCATTACCCCTCACGGGGACTGAAACCTTTCCACTGGCTAACCTTTGCCCCATTCCCACCCTTGTTTCCAAACCTCATTACCCCTCACGGGGACTGAAACCCCCATCAGGGAATTCGATCCGCGACTGTTCAATTTTTGTTTCCAAACCTCATTACCCCTCACGGGGACTGAAACCATTCACAAAAACAGTTTAAACACACTTCAAGCCCGTTTCCAAACCTCATTACCCCTCACGGGGACTGAAACATTGGTACTGGACAAGGTGCTGCTGAAGTAGTCCATGTTTCCAAACCTCATTACCCCTCACGGGGACTGAAACGCATAATTCCCCAGTCTTTAACTTGGTGAGGATTCAAGTTTCCAAACCTCATTACCCCTCACGGGGACTGAAACGATAAACGATCGCCAGTGGTATACCTATATGAAAAAGTTTCCAAACCTCATTACCCCTCACGGGGACTGAAACATGAAATTCTGTAGCTGGTTCAATTTCAATCTGGAATGGTTTCCAAACCTCATTACCCCTCACGGGGACTGAAACTGTTTTTAGCTGATCGATATCTGGGAATTCAGCTAGTTTCCAAACCTCATTACCCCTCACGGGGACTGAAACCATGAAAGCGATAGGCATCCAGCCGAGAGAACTTGATGGTTTCCAAACCTTATTACCCCTCACGGGGACTGAAACTTGATGTATTTCCCGTATAAAGTCTCTGTGTTGACGTGTTTCCAAACCTCATTACCCCTCACGGGGACTGAAACAACAAACTAAATTATTTGCCTCAAAGTTAACCCAAGTTTCCAAACCTCATTACCCCTCACGGGGACTGAAACAAGAAGCAGCCGTTTTAACAATAGTTGGTACTACTGTTTCCAAACCTCATTACCCCTCACGGGGACTGAAACTTTGATTTAGTTGGGGTGTCTGCGGGATACCCCAATGTTTCCAAACCTCATTACCCCTCACGGGGACTGAAACGCGATAAGTAGTCGCTGTTCTGGCGCATAGCCATTGAGTTTCCAAACCTCATTACCCCTCACGGGGACTGAAACAAACCAAGACCAGCGCAGGCGATTACAGGAAGTACGTTTCCAAACCTCATTACCCCTCACGGGGGCTGAAACATGTTAAGTACCAACAACAAGCAATGATCGCTGACTCCACCAGCCTCTAATCAAAATTTTCCCCGCGAGTGGATAGAACTCGCATAAAATATTGAACATTCTCGAAGTCAAATTAAGAGATGCCAAGAGCTGCCATAACCACCAAGCGAAAGCCAAAAGCTAAAACAGCACATACTTCCTCAGTCCCGACATGGGCGGATGATACAGAATTGGTAGGCTTGGTGTTCGATTTGGAGGCAACAGCAACGGCTTCCCTCTACTCGCAGTACACAATTGGACTTCATGCGTGGTTTCTTGACCAAGTGCGGCAAGTTGACCCACAGCTATCAGCTTATCTCCATGATGGAGAGTCAGAAAAACCCTTCAATATCTCCGCACTGGAAGGTCAACTGCTACCTAGTGGCAAGCAATTAAAATTAGTTGCCAACCAAATCTATCATTGGCATATCAATGCGCTATCTCAACGAGTGGCATTGTTCCTCAAGCAGTGGTTAATCAATTTCCCCACGGTTATCGATTTGAGAGGGGCATCCTTGCAAATCAAACAGGTGAGTATTGCTCATCCTCCGACTACTTATGCACAATTGCTGCAATCGCCAAGCGAACAATCTGTAGTAGATCTCAGTTTTGTTTCACCAACGAGTTTTCGGCGTAAAGGTCATCATTTCCCTCTACCAGTACCAGAGAATTTATTCCACAGCTATCTACGGCGGTGGAATGACTTTTCACAGCAGCCAGTAGAACAAGAAGCTTTTGTGAAATGGATTGATGAAAGTGTCATCATTCATCAGCACCTTTTGGAATCAATGAAGGTGGCAGCAGGCAAGCAAGGATCGGTCACAGGTTTTATGGGGGCGATCTCCTTGGGTTTGAGCAAACAAGCTTTAACAAATACTGAATTCACCCAGCTATTCTACGCTTTGCTTAGGCTTGCACCATACTGCGGAACAGGGCACAAAACTACTTTTGGCTTGGGACAAACGCGCTGTGGCTGGTTAGCACAACAAAAGTCAGCTATAGCCGAACAGTTGATCGCGGATACGTTGGCTCAAAGGATTGAAGAACTCACAGAAATATTTACTGCACAACGCAAACGCAAGGGCGGCGACCGTACCGATAAGATTGCCGTTACTTGGGCAACTATCCTGGCCCGTCGGGAACACGGGGATTCTTTAGCGGCGATCGCACTTGATTTAGAAATGAAACCTGAGACGGTGAAAACTTACGTCAAGTTAGCTCGAAAAGCTCTCAAGGAAGACAAACGAACCGCACTAGTCGAGAAAGCTATCGACATTCCTCAGTAATTGTCGTATTATTGCTGTATCAGCTTGATGATTGACAAATCGAAGCGGGGTCAAAAACCCCGGTGACTCGTCAAAATCGCCAGAACCTTGACAACATAATAATTATAGCGTTTCCAGAATTGGAGAAGTTGCAAATTACTTGCAATAATGACGGCTGAAATCGACTTGATTTTGAGACTCGTCAAAATGCTTCCCAAAAAGCCTGCTCTGGTTAAGTTTCAGCACCGAGCGGTTTCCAAAGACCATTACCCCGCGAGGGGACTGAAACCTCTTCACAGATAATTACCTTCTCTGAACCATTGAGGTTTCCAAAGACCATTACCCCGCGAGGGGACTGAAACTTTAAAATAGTTACGTTAGAGCATCGGGGTAAAAGGTTTCCAAAGACCATTACCCCGCGAGGGGACTGAAACTTCTCGCCTTTCCTGGTCTTCGATTTCTCGTACTCTTATGTTTCCAAAGACCATTACCCCGCGAGGGGACTGAAACAAATAAAACAGTCTCAGACTCGTATATCTGAAATAGTTTCCAAAGACCATTACCCCGCGAGGGGACTGAAACCTATTCAAATGGTTACTCAAGCCCCTTTAGATGTTAGTTTCCAAAGACCATTACCCCGCGAGGGGACTGAAACTCAGAATAAGTCGCAATCAATTCAACACAAGTCCGAGTTTCCAAAGACCATTACCCCGCGAGGGGACTGAAACTAGCTCATAGGCTAAGTTACCCGCAAGGCTTCCTTGGTTTCCAAAGACCATTACCCCGCGAGGGGACTGAAACTTTCTTTTTAAGCATCTTCCCGCCGAATATACTCCTTGTTTCCAAAGACCATTACCCCGCGAGGGGACTGAAACTTTGCAAGGGTTTTGGAGACTTCACAAGTTAGTGAGTTTCCAAAGACCATTACCCCGCGAGGGGACTGAAACGCAAAACTAGGCGCAGCAGCCAACAAAACACCAGCGTTTCCAAAGACCATTACCCCGCGAGGGGACTGAAACCAGCGCTTCTTGTAGGGGAGGATACCGTAGAAGATGGTTTCCAAAGACCATTACCCCGCGAGGGGACTGAAACAAAAAGAGCTACGATCCATGAGACTTTCAGATGAGGGTTTCCAAAGACCATTACCCCGCGAGGGGACTGAAACTAAAGTTTGGGGATATAGAGTTAATTGAAACAGATACGTTTCCAAAGACCATTACCCCGCGAGGGGACTGAAACTCTAGATAAATGGTAAATGCAGTATTGTTTAAAAATGGTTTCCAAAGACCATTACCCCGCGAGGGGACTGAAACATTGACCAAGCATTGAAGGAAGCAATTGACCAATTAAGTTTCCAAAGACCATTACCCCGCGAGGGGACTGAAACTAGCTATGGGAAACTTTTAGACCATTGAGCATTAAGTTTCCAAAGACCATTACCCCGCGAGGGGACTGAAACATGCAATCCAAACCGTTGATGAACTAATTATTAAAAGTTTCCAAAGACCATTACCCCGCGAGGGGACTGAAACCTTTAACAGCAGCAGTTCCAGCATTAGGCACATTTGCGTTTCCAAAGACCATTACCCCGCGAGGGGACTGAAACATGAGGTTGACTCCTGCAAAATTCAACTCCACGTTTCCAAAGACCATTACCCCGCGAGGGGACTGAAACCAGAAATCAACGCGATCGCTCTGGGGAAAGACTATCGTTTCCAAAGACCATTACCCCGCGAGGGGACTGAAACAAGCTGTAAAGTCCCCAAGTCCCCATGTCCTGAGAGTTTCCAAAGACCATTACCCCGCGAGGGGACTGAAACTGAGAATAGTCAGGCAGAGCCGGTAGGTTGCCGCTTGGTTTCCACAGACCGTTACCCCGCGAGGGGACTGAAACAACAAGTACATAGCTCTGATGTCATATTAGGCTCACGTTTGCACAGACCATTACCCTACGAGGGGACTACTGAGATACAGTTACCGCGGCAGTCTGCCCATAACACATTTAGAAAAAATGTCACTTCCTCTGCCCCCATATCCCTATCTTTGATGCGATCACTAATCTCTGGGCATTCTCGAAAGCTATTTGATTCGGGCATTCCACCCCACCTTGCTGCGTTTTAGCCAAGCCGCTTTTGAGTATGAAAACAAAGCCAAGAGAACTGGGCAAACTGACTCATATAAGCATCACAGCGGAAATAGTTATCAATGTGGAAAAAAATCCTAAATAGCCCAGCTTTCTTGCTTGCTTGTGTCACTGTTGTCATTGCTGCTGTTGTACTTTCCCCCAAAACTAAATCGCTTATAGAAGCTGTGGCAGATTTCACGTCACCCCATGCAATGCCACAGTCGCAAGAATGGACAGTTGCGAGTGTTGCCGATGGGGAAACAATTACAGTTAAACGTGACGGAGAAACCAAAAAAATCCGGTTCTGTGGGATTGATGCAGTCGAGAAGCAACAAAAGCTGGGGGCACAAGCCAAGTCTTACCTGCAATCTCTTATTGACAAAGGAAATGGCGTTGTTATGGTTATTCCCATCGAACAAGATAGGTCTGGGAGAGCGGTTACTGAGGTGTTTGTCAAGCCACGACCCGGAACGCCTGGATACCGAAGCGAAGAAGAGATATTTTTAAACGGTGAAATGGTCAGGGCTGGATTTGCCCGACACACCCACAATAGTGACAACTGCCCAAATGAGCTAGTGATAGAACAGTCACAGCAAATGGCGATCGCAAATCGCGTTGGGGTGTGGAATGACTCCAACGTAGTACCCCGCTAGAACTGGCAGTGAACGCACTCTGGAAGTTTTGGCATAGTATCAGTGTACTGCTTTGAAGCAAGTGATCGCTCCTGACACCATGTGGCCTGCTTTATTCCAAGCAAAAGCGGGATGCTGCAAAATCAGCATTATTTATAATGCTGTAGATAACACAACTTTAACGAAAGCACGGAGCTTTAGCATAGGTTTGTTGTAGCAAAATTTACTTTACAAATAAGCTGTTAGAAATAACTCTGCTAGGGGAAAACTTAAAATACGACCTTGTGCTGAAAATCCGATCGCAATTCATCAGCTAAATGCTACCAATTACAAGAATACTTTGCACAAAGCCAGCGTATTCATTAATTGAAAGGCTATTCACTCTCTCGAAAAGTTGATAATTACGCATATTTGAGATTTTATGACATCCCAAATTCCAGATACATTTCTTTATAACGGTGAAGAATACGAACTAGTTGCATTAGATGGAGAAAGCTTAATAACTCCTCAAGATTACGGTATGCAACCACAGATGCTTCACACGGCTTGCTATCGCGGCTTTTATTGTACTTATAAAATAACTAATGAGAGCTTATTCCTAACGCAGATGGTGATTGGTGAAGTCGAGGGGGGACATAAACCAATCCAGGACATTATGCCACAATTCCCTTCTGGGAAAAGGCAGAGTTATCCAACCTACCAAGGATTAAGACTACTTACACCTTTTACTGGAAAAATGAGGCTGGGCAAAGACTTTATTCGAGAGCTATACGTTCACATGGGCTATCAAAAAGGTAGTGCTTTTGAGACGCTTTTAGAGTTCAGTTTTGAGGCAGGTAGGCTAGTGAGCGTGCAAGATATTTCACAGGAGAATGCAACAAAGCGGGGTGCTTTTAAGGAGAAGTTTGAAACAGGCGAACTTGTGCAATGTATTGACGAGGCTTTTTCTTTAGATATGGATATCGAGTAATTAGGTTCTATCTGAGGCAAAGCCAGTCAGTGCCAGCTATAACATTAGCTCCGATCTTTTAAAACAAAATCCAGCACTCGCTAATCCTCCTGACATTGGCTACTAGATTGATACCACTTGTGTTGGTGAGAAATCTGACGCGGAGATTCAGTTTGGTAGCTTTTGTGTTAGAAAAGCCCCTGCCAAGGGAAGACTTAAAACAAGAGCCTATGTTGAAAAACTTGGCTATAATTCGTCAGCCGAACGCTACAAATTACAAGATTACACAATAGGAATGGCAACGTGTACATGAATTAAGAGGATAGCGATCGCTCATTCGTAAGGAAAAACTAACAGTAGAGGCGATGCCTTCAGCAGGCGTTTCGCGATCGCTTCCAGAAATAGAAAAAATAAGAAGCTCCGTAATTTATCAAAAGGTAATTCCTATGAATATTGAAAATGTAAGTCCTCAGATGCAGAGAAGGTTTAAAATATTAGATGAAATGGTAAAGAAAGGTTATATAAAACCAATTAAGCCATTGTTTGACTTCTTGCCTTCATTATGTTTTTATGCCGAAAAGACTTCTGAATTTAATAATGCTCCTCAAGAACTTAAGAAAGAATTTAATCAAAATATGTTTTCTTGGTATGCATTTTGGCTAGGAATATTTGCCTTTACCCAAACTAAGTTAGAAAAAGATTACTTAATTTATTTTAGTAGTTTTATCGTCATAATATCTCTTCTACCACCAAACCCATTTGATACAGGTTTAGGATTAGGATTCAGTATTTTTTTGAGTCGAGCTTTTGTTTTCAGTCGCTATTATCAATACAAAAATTATGGTAGATGCCCTAGCAACAGAAATACATTTTCAGCTATTTTTATTTCACTGATTTATTTTGGCATACTAATAATAGTTAGTACTATTATTCAGACTATTCTTTATCCTGATACGAATGAAAATTATTAATGGATAAATTGCTGTATTTAGGAGAATAGATAATATGTTTTTGTCAAAATATTTAATATCCACATTTCTATATTAGCTAACATTGTATTAGTAACTAATTCGCTCAATATAGCAAATGCTGGCACTAAATTTAATGATATTGAAGTTTCAAGATGGAAACAAAAGAATCAAAGTTACATTGGGCTGCGCTATCGAGATGTACCTAAAGGTTTGAAAGATTTAGGAGGATGGATAGTGGGCGAAACTCAAGCCGAAATTGAATATGCAATAGCTCGTCTTCAAAAGGGAAATCAGGATATGCTATGGTTTGAAATTCTTGTTTCCAGAGATAGTAAAGGAACTCGAAGTTTTCTAGTAATAGATGTACTAAAATTGCCTAAACTAAATAAATCAGACCAAATAGGACATGGTGGTTCATGTCTGCGGAATAAAGTGTGTGACCCAGAAATATTAACAATTGCTAAGTATCAAGATGCTGAATACTGGAGACAGATTAAAAAAGCTTGGCGTTCTAATCGCAACTCTGGCCAGTTTGAAGAAATTTCTACTCGCAATATCATCTGTGAAAATCCAGGATGGGGAGTTTAAAATAACAAGAACTGCGATCGCTCCCCAACCCCAATGACCAACATCTACAACCTCGGCATAACCGATACTGAATATGCCCAGCTACTAGCCCAAGGTTACGACCCCAATCTAGAACACCAGTTGATAGAGCTTGGCGAAAGCTTAGAAGAAGCTTGTTGCTAGCGCGAATAGTAAGACTGACACAAGACAAAGCACCCCAGACAGATGAGGAGTGGCAAGAGTTCATAGCAGTGTGGGAGGATAGTTGCGAATTCTTACCCACTGAACAAAAAAGCCGTTTTCAAGTACTACAGTGGCTGATGTTCCAAATGGGAGGAGTCGGGCCAATGTTTGGGCAACTTAACCACTTTAAACGCTTTGCACCCGAAAAACTTCCCTATGCCATTGAGCGTTATGAAAAGGAAACTGTACGTATTTATGCTGTCTTAGATAAACAACTGCAAGACAATGAATTTATCTGTGGTGACTATTCTATTGCTGATATTGCAACTTATCCGTGGGTAGCGATTTATGAATTTCAGGGTTTAACACTCGACAACTACCCAAATCTCAAACGCTGGGTGGACATGGTGCAGCAACGTCCGGCTGTGCAACGCGGAATGCAAGTTCCTTAAATGCAGGAGGAGGGATGAGTCAACAATGGGGATGATCCAAACTCCATCCCAGCCAACAGTAAAATCATTCGCTCGGAAGTAACCGCAAAGCAATCCCAAGTATTACTGGATTACGGACAGCATCCGTGGCTTTGACCAGATACACTAGGGACTGCTGGCGATGGAGTACTATAAAGGAAAATCAAGATAGCGGTGATCATAGCTCCGGCGATGCCTGCGGCGGTAAACTACGCAGTTAAGATTATGGCAGTTCTCCACAATGGCTTCATGTTGCTAATTCTGTTGTCACAATATTAAGAAAGCACAATCTTATTGAAGCCCCACCGCTCTAGTTAGTAAACCCAGTAGCGATATCATCAGTCTTAGCTGCCATAATGAAATCGTTGCGATGCAGTGCTTGAATCGCGTGTGTCCACCAAGTAACTGTTACCTTCCCCCATTCGGTCTTTTAGTGGGGTGATGTCCTTGTTTGTCAGCTTCTTCACCCACTAGTTGAGTAAAGGCTAGTGCTGTCTGAAAATCAGGAAAGTTGTAGACACGCTGTAGATGTGACTCACCATTCTCCTCAATCATCTTCCAATTAGGTATCTGAGGCTGAAGTTCAGCAATTTCAGTCTCAGTTACTGGCAGCGAATTACCACTACAGGGAACACAAGTTTTTTGTAGTAAAGCTTCCACTGTTCTTGCTCCTTCACGAGTCACAATTTCAATTGAGTGTACAGTAAGACATCGTTTATTGTGAAACTGGGCTTAGTCATCTTCATCCATTAGGCGACAACGGCTTTGGGTCTTGCAAGGTTGCCCTAAAGAACGCTCTCGTACAATAGTCGCTAAATCTGGTCGTCCTGTTAGAAAAAGTCGCCAATCAGCCCAAATTCCATATAGGAAGTCGGCAATAGCACCGATAACTGGTAAGGAAGTTGCAGCATAGACCCAACCCATCCCCAGAATTTCGTAAATGCGATGGAAAACTTCAACATTTTTAACTAGCGTTCCGTCTGGCAACACAGCATGAATACGCCCCATTGCAGTTTCATAGTCAACACCGCCATCTGCTTGGGGATTGTAGTCATCAGCTGCAATATCTACAAACGCCACCAGCCCTCGATCCGCGTCCCGCTTTTTCAAAAAGTTAACCTCACGCAGACACAAGGGACATTGGCCGTCATACAGCAGTTTGATTTTCCACGACGGCAGAGTGGATAAAGGCTGGTCTAGAGAGTTGTTACAACCGTAGGATTGGATTTGTGGTGAGGACATTTTGGGATCTTAACTAAGTTTATTTCCTTATATAAAGCGTAACGCCTCTGGAATTATAGGGTTTGGCCCATTCGAGCGACGCGTAGCTTGCCGCCTTCGGCATCGCTACTAGCGTGAAGGGCGTAATCCGAAAACCAATGAGCCAATGACTATCCCAGCAACTAAAGTACCTGCGTTTTCTGCTTGTTACAGTTTAAAGAAAAAGTAGCGCTATAAAGCATAAGTAAGCCACTCTACCCAAAAGGCTGGCCCCAGCGCTCCCAGTTCTCCCTATTAAATGGACTGCGCCACTTCAAAATAAGGTTTAACTCCAACTCTTGCTGTGTGCGTCGCTCAACCGGAGCATCCCACCAAAATGCGGCGTTGACTGCTGGAGAGTAACCCATAGCGATAATGTAAATCCTGGTAGCTGGCGATGTAATCTTTACAGGCGTGTATACCCTGCCATCGCTTGTTACTACGGCAGGTTTCCCCCACGTACAAAACAACAGAAGCCGCCAAGTCAATGATGAAATAGAGACACGCATCACCTGGGCTGTTTGCTGGCATTCGATAAAACGACATTGGCACAAGCCGCAGCAAGAGTGGATCAATATGGTCTGGATTGCAGTGCTTAAGGGGAAGGTCAAATAATACCGTCTGCCGAGGTGGTTTGTTCTCTCTCACCTTCTGCTGAGATTCAAAAATCTGATTATCTAGTATAAGTAGGGTTAAGTTTAAGCATATTGCTTGAGTTGTAATTCTGTTATTTTGGGAATACTCGTCTAGCCGTGTAACTGCAATTAGGAAATAATTTTTCTCAGAAGCCAGGGATTTATGAGCAAAAATAAAAATACTGGATATATTCTTGTATGTGTTGGTGCTATTGGCATATTTAGCTTAATTTTAGGGAGCATCTTTGGGATACAGACTCTATTTTTCTTATGTTCGTGGAGTACAACTCAAGTAAATTGCTCCTTACCAATAGCAATATTATTAGTAATTACTTTTGCCCTTGCTGTCGTATTCATAATAATATTAAAACACGGTCTAAAAAAGCTGAAATCTAGAAAAGGTTATCCTGACCAAGATACTTAAAATCTCAGATTTTTTTCAATACCTTTGCTATTTTACAGTTATGTTGTCAGCACCAGTGGTTGTTGCAGGATTCAATGCCCTATTGGGTAT
Organism: Nostoc sp. DedQUE09; assembly: GCF_034530915.1. Lineage (NCBI taxonomy): Bacteria > Bacillati > Cyanobacteriota > Cyanophyceae > Nostocales > Nostocaceae > Nostoc > Nostoc sp. DedQUE09. Next base: position 108,021 of record NZ_JAVRCE010000006.1, on the reverse strand, counting down.
AAGTATTGCTATGCCGATCATATAATCGCTACTTCATCATGCTCAAGCTGGTGGTTTTGGTACAGAAACTGCTGATGCTTACATCCATGCGCTTGGTGGATCTGCGCCTGCTTGAGATTACTTGAGTACAAATAGCTATAGCGTTAGCGTTCGGCAGAGTCTCGTAGAGAGGAACGAGCGTCTTGATTGCTGGCTGTTTGCCGAAAGGAAAGTTAGCTAAAATTTAGCGATTTCAGACGTGAGCGCTCACTCAAACTTGCTTTTATTGTTGCGATCGCTTCTAGGGGGTACTTTGTGTCATTGCTCAACTAGTAGTCTGCCAACCCCAAAATGCTGCGTGATGGCTGGGGAAAGGGTAAGGGATTTGAAACCTTTCCCCCTCCCTTTTTACCCTTTACCCCGCTTTCGTCACGAAAGCGAACTACTAGGCAATTTTTAGTTGCAGTCTGCTAAAGCTAGATTTTAAATACTAAGTAGACAAAGTAAAAATAAGTTTCTCGGCTCAAAAACTCCATCTGACTGTAAAAACTGCGATAGCGGGTAGTTGGTGTGGGAGACGAATGTGCATTCATTCCTAAACCTCGTGCCATCAATACTGCTCGTTTCATGTGCAATGGATCGCTAACAATAAGAAACTTATTTAATTGGTGAGCATTTGCTACTTCCAAAGCATTTGTGAGGTTCTGGTGAGTTGTACGAGATTGAGTTTCAGTGAGAATATCAGCAGTTTTTACCTGTTGCGCGAGTGCATAATTTTTTCCAACTATAGCTTCAGGTGGTTCATTACTCTCGCCAACTCCGCCAGTAAAAATGATTGTTTTAACAGATCCATTTTTATATAAGTTGATGGCGTGGTTAATTCGCTCTCTGAAAAAAATTTACATTTTTAAAGCTTTTAATGACATATAACCAGCTAAAATAATCAACAAACATGTAAATAAATATCTAACTAAATTATCTGACAATCTTGGCAGCAGCCTAGCACCGTAATTTGCGCCCAATAACGATCCCACCCCCAACATCAGTCCTGGCACTATCAATACATTAGTAAAATCTGCAATTACATAACGACTAACTGCCCATAAGGAAATTAATACAATCGCTCCGTAGCTGGTTTGTACAGATTGCTTGATTGGCATTTTAAGAAGCAGAACTTGCAGGGGAACCATGATAATACCCCCACCTACTCCAAACAAACCAGATAAAACTCCAGCTACCAGTCCAATGCCTTGAGTTTTTAAAGTTGGTGTTGTTGAATTTACTGGTGATTGAGATAATTCAATTAAGTCGGTTTTTTTCTCGTCTTTTTGAAGTTTGTTTTTTAAGTTAATTAGCCAGATTGCAGTTATCTGAAGAACGGAAAAACTCAATAATAGCCATTTACTAGGTAAAGCGCTAGCGATGCTGACTCCTATTTCGGTTGTTAGCATGGCAGGCAATGTTAATAAAGAAACCGTTTCAAGTTTAAGTGACTTTATTTGCCAATTCTGGATTGTCCCAGACATCGCGCCAAGGCTAATTGCAACTAAGCTAGTTGCAACAGACTGAATTGGTGAGGCTCCAACTGTTGCAAGCGCTGGAACATAAAGTAACCCGCCTCCAATACCCAGGAGGGCAGAAATAATTCCAACAACTATGCCAATCGGAAACAAATGTAACACGCTGAAAATACTGCTAACACTTACTTGTGTCATGGTAAGAATCTTTGAAAAAAAGAGGAGTATAGGGCATCTCTTGGGAGCAATTGACAATTCGCAGTTCACAATGATTGATATATGGGGAATTGCGAACTGTCACTTGAGTAAGTAGGGCATTAAATAACAGAAACTAATTCTTGCTGTGGCGACTGTTGCAGCCCAAGGATTTGGCGAGCTAGATCGGGTGTTGCGATCGGACGCCCTACTTTTTCGCAAAGACCTCTTAAGTTAGCCACTAATTCTGCATTTGATTTCGCTTTTTGTCCCTTACTGACATAGGTTTCGTCTTCAAATCCTGTGCGAATATGCCCACCAAGTAAAGTGGCTTGCTCTGCTATAAAAGAGTTATACCGACTGCCACTTCCCAATGCTGTCCAGTGAGACGTTTCTGGTAATTGTTTAACCATGTACTCCAGATCTTGAGAGGTCGCTCCAATCCCTGAATAACTTCCTAGAATTAGAAGGAAATGAAGCGGCTCTCTTAAGATGCCTTTTTCCAGTAATCCTAAAGCTGTTCGGATGTCTCCTATATCGTAAAGATCGCATCTAGGAATAAGCCCTAAACTGTAAATACGCTCGATCTGATCTTTGACCTCAGATGGCGGGTTTAGGAGAACTGTTTGTTCGTCAATATTCCGTGTTGACAGGTTGAGCGCGCACATTTCAGGCTTGAGTTCTGGCTTATTGCCCCACATTGCAGCAGATATTTTTACCAGATTACCCCGTTCAAATTTTACAGGTTTTGGCATTAACCTATCTGTTCCACGCGGGGTGATTTCGATGATGGGAGTAGGAACAATCTGTTTGATCTGAGAAATTGTTTCGCAATATCGCTCTGGCTCGAAACATTCTTCGCCATTATTGCCGCGAACGTGCAGGTGTATAATAGCCGCTCCATTTCTAACTGCTTCTTGTGCAGATTTTGCTTGCTCTACTGGCGTGAAGGGAACAGGAGCTATTGCCCTAGTAGTACGATGTCCATTGATTGCACAGGTGATAATGACAGGTTGTTTAAACATCTAATTCCAAGACAGATTAAAAATATGTCAGTAAAAACATCGGCGAAATTGCACATAACGCCTCAAGTACGATAGGTGAAGTTTCAGTCTCTAGCTGCGATGTCTACGACGGGCTACGCCTACGCAAATATAAGCACTAGTGAAAATGACTAGAGTTTTGAACTTAGCTTTTGTCTTCTAGTTATTTAAGGAGGTTCTTGTCAGTGTTTTCCTCATTTATTTATTCAGTTAGATTACTGGCAAATTTATTTAGTGTCGAGACTACTTGCGTGTATTCACATAAAAAATACATTCCAAATTAGATTAAATAGCAGCCACAACCTAGATATAAGGCGACTTATATACGCAATATCAAGTAAATAATTGACTAAACCTTTGTAAAATTAAGTTGTTGCTCTCAGATAGGTTTATCAATGTGATTATGTGTAAGTCTGGCTACGTAAGCAGAATCTACACTTAAGAACTGGGCAGCATAAATTTGTATTTGGTAGAACTTACGCAAAAGTACACGCGCTCAGGGCCAATTCATGTAGCTTTAGCTGACCGCAGGGTATTGCCCCTAACGGGACTTAAACATTTTACAGGGAGAAACAAGGCTGGTGCGCTAGATTCTACCCCGATGCTAGCCAAAAAGTTTTATACGGAGATGATTGCTGGAAATAATTAAATCTCCGCCAACCCCAGCCAAGAACGCCCAGCATTTTTAGCTTCATAGCGATGTCTACGACGGGCTGCGCCTACGCACATTTATTATTTATTTTCTAGTGCATTACTAGCCAGTTGTGGCGTTCGCGCAGCGTCTCCAAGAGTTGCGATAACCGAATACTGTGAATTGGCTGCTGAGTTCTACAGCTTTGGGTTAACAGCCGGCGATTTGTGTCTGTTCTGTTCTATCGATATCTCATTTAAACCGCAATTCACAGACTTGTGATGCCAAATTGCCAAAACCTATGAATGTGGTTCGTAACTTCAAATTTTTCAAGCGAACGCGAGTAGCGTCTTGTACAGAGGAAAACCCAAGAGCGATCGCTCTCTCTTCACCCCTCAAATTCTTAACCCTGCTATAAATCTCCATATTCAATCACACAAACCTACTACCATTCCTGGCAAAGGATTTGAGCAACGCCAAGCTACAAAAATCGATAAACTTAGTCCATCGCTTCCCCAATCGATTCTCACGAGTATTGCCGAAAGTCCTACTGATGTGTGGCATTGATAGGAAATCTGGTGTGAAGATTCGGTTTGGAAGCTTTTGTGTTAGAAAAACTACTGCTGAGGGAAAACTGAAAACAAGACCCTGTTTTGAAGACTTTGATTGTAACTCATCAGCCAAACGCTACAAATTACACAACAAAAGTGGCAGCGCGTACATGAGTTAAATTCATAGTATTTTTGTACTATTTATTGGTAAATAAGGACTTGTTGCTAAAATCTTTGAACAAAGTCAGGGTAAGTTGAGTTAGTAATTTTTTAGAAATGAGATAGCGCTCAAGCAATCTAATCAGGGATTCTTATGCAAGATTTATCAAATATTGACTTATTTTATGCTTATTTAGACTTAGAAATTAATAGTGAAAATAATATATACCGCATAGGATTGGTATCTCTGAACTTAACAAAAGATTTTTATCAAGAGAATCTAAATCAAGCTTACGAAGAAATTATAAAGCTGAAAAATAGTAATTTAGCAGTATGCGGTCACAACTTCCGCCGCTTTGATTACCCTTATCTGATTGAGCAAGAACCGCAATTATCTACTTGGCACATAATTGACACTTTAGAACTATCAATACTCGCTTTCCCCCTACAGCACTCGCATAAGCTAAATAAAGACTATAAACAAAGTGAATATTCAAGTAATAATCCTGTAGAAGACGCGCAGGCAACTCGATTATTACTTGGTCAACAATTAGAAGCACTATTTAAAAAGCCTGATGAAGTACAACAGGTATATATTTGGCTCCTGACTTGCGGTTGCGAAGATGCAGACCTTGCATATCAACAATTTTTCAGCGATCGCCTTGGTTTGAAGATTGAACAACCCGCCATAGAAATGCTGCCAGAAACAATGCTAAAAGGAATAAATCAATCCTATTTGCAGCAGGTATGGTCTAGTCCACAAACTTATGATTTTGAGACAAGATTATGCGTGGCGGGATTATTGGCTTGGAACTATGAGTGCAATGCCAATGAATCGAAGCAGGTTTTTTGTGATTGGCTCAGACATTTAAATGGTTTCCAAGCTGTACTTGAGAGTTAACGTCCTTTAAGTACAGATGAATTCGCTATCAGCTCTTACTTGGAATATTTTGAAATTCCCAGTTTTCGACCTTTGCAAGAAGAAGCTGTTCAAGCAATCATTAATAATGAGCGTCCGCTTGTTCTCATGCCTACTGGTGGTGGTAAATCTTTATGCTATCAATTACCAGCTTTCATGTTCCACGAAAGGCACAAAGCACTGACTGTTGTCATTTCACCGCTACAAGCATTAATGGCGGATCAGGTAGCAGATTTAGAACAAGCTGGGTTTTTCTTCGCCACCTTCATTAATGGTAATCTCTCAGCAGCAGAACGTCGTCAGCGATTATCAGAACTGCGTTCTGGTTCCAAAGGTTTGCTGTACATCAGCCCTGAGCAATTGCGGTCAATGAGTATTCGGGCATTGTTAGAACAGCGTCCTCCAGTTCTTTGGGTGATTGATGAGGCTCATTGTGTTAGCCAATGGGGCCACGATTTTCGACCAGATTATCGCTACATACCGAAATTTATTCGGGAATTATATCAAGAGCGGCAGCTTGCAATGCCTTTGATGGCTTTGATGACAGCAACAGCAACAGTTGCTGTTATTGAAGATATTAAAGAGCTATTTGCCCAACACAAGCTAAATATTAATCGTACAATTGATGGGGCAACAACAAGAGATAATCTAACTTTTAATGTGATTCCAGTAGCAGGGAATAAAAAGCAAGTTTTGTTGAATCAAGTCAAAGAAGCTCTCAAACTAGGTGGTAGTACACTGATTTACACTACTACACGTAAAAATGCCCAAAAGCTAGCAGAAACTCTTAAACAAAGTCACATTGAAGCTAAATATTATCATGGAAAACTTGCAAAAGAACAAAAACAACAAGTTTTGCAAGAGTTCAAATCAGGTAAATTAAATGTAGTTACTGCAACTTGTGCCTTTGGCATGGGCATAAACCGTAAAGATGTACGCGCTGTCATTCACCATTGCATGAGCGCCAATTTAGAAGGTTACATCCAAGAGGCTGGACGGGCAGGACGTGACGGAGAGCCAGCAGTTTGTACTTTGCTCTTTGATCCAAAAGATGCTGATACAGTCTTTCGCTTGCAAAGTTTGAACCAACTGAGCGAACAAGATTTGAAAAATGTCTTTATCTCCACCAGACATATTCGTAAGTGTACGTTTGGTAATGCTAGAGATGATTGGTTCTGGGTGACAACTAATGAAATTTATCAAATGGGCGACTTTGATGAAGAGTTTGGAGAAGAATCAGAGCAGCAAAATACTAAAATAAAAGCAGGATTGTATTACTTAGAAAAATTTGGTTTATTAGAACGAGCCGAGAACCTTTCAAGCTTTATCGAATTTGAACTAAGCCATAATACCTTTGCTGAGTCTATAGAGCAGTTTGAAAAATACAGCCGGATGAAGGATTTATCTCGATTTGAAGCAGATAACTTTGAGCGGCTGATTCAGGCAATGCACATTGCGAAAGCTTATTGTAATAGCAACGATCAACCGTTCCCCCTCGACCGCCTCAGTGATGAAGCTGGAATTAGCTTACATGACCTGACTGCTAGAATCCGTGAACTGCAAAAGGCTGAAGTCTGTTCTTTTGAAATACCAATTACACTTGTGATTACTAAGGGTGTAAGAGGAGATGCCCGTAATAATCATGAACGCATTCGCCAGTTAGAAGACCAATTACTCCAAGTGCTTAATGAGTTGTTTGGTAATGAAAATGAAATACAAATAAATCTGCGTGGATTTGCTTCTCGACTTGACCCAGACAATAGTAAAAAAATTAGAGCATCCAACATCATAGATATTTTGGAAGGTTGGGTTGCTCAAAAATGGCTAAAGTTAAGTAGAATTTCTAGTGATGTGGTTCGCTTAGGAGAAATGGAAGTTGCAGAGCATTTACCTGAGCATAAAATTCTCACAACTACAGTATTGGAAGTTTTGTATCAAGCATTGGGAGATACAACAGGGGCGAGATTACCTCTGAAGTACGAATTAGGTAAACTTGCTAAAGAAGTTACCCAAAAAACTCAACTTGACTGGAATAATGAAGAGTTAGAAGTTATTCTTTTGTGGCTGCACCAGAGAAAAGTTATTCGGTTAAGTGATGGGTTGAATTTATTTCAACAGTCTCTGAAAATTCGTGTAATAAAAAATGCAAGTGTTTCCAGCGTAAAACGCCGTTACCCTGAAGTTGAAGCTCACTATGATGAACAAACTCGTCGCACCCATTACATGGTGAAGTATGGTCAGTTAAAGTTAGATGAACAGCGTCAGCAATTCGTTAGTGATTACTTTGGCACAAATCAAGAAGAATTCGTTTCAAAGTACCAATTTTTTGCACGAGAGATTACCAGACCGATTCTTCCAGAAGATTACAACCGTATTCTAGAACCGCTTAACCCTGCTCAAAAAGAAATTGTTTTAGCTTCAGACCCAACAATGGCAGTGATAGCAGGCCCTGGTTCTGGTAAAACAAAAACTATTGTTCACCGGATTGCTTATCTTGTAAAGGTTAAGCGAGTTGAGCCGAAGCGTATTCTTGTTTTAGCTTACAACCGTAATGCAGTTAGAGAATTACGGTTGCGGTTGCGTAATTTGATTGGCGAACAAGCATTACAAATTCGGGTCTTTACTTTCCACGGTTTAGCCTTATCACTTTTGGGACGGACGGTAGGTGAATACAGAGGAACTCAGACAATAAATTTTGATCGGCTTTTGGTTGAAGCTTGCGAATTAATTGAAAAAGGCGAAGAATTTGAAGATGCAGATGAAGATACTCAGGCACGACGAATTCAATTATTAGTAAAATTAGAATATATATTTGTTGATGAATACCAAGATGTCACTGAGAAAGAATATCGTTTAATTAAGTCAATTTCAGGCTTAAATCAATCTGAGGATAAAACACAGTCAGTACAAATTAATCTCTGTGTTATTGGAGATGATGACCAAAATATTTTTAATTTTAAAGGTGCTGATACTAGATATATCCTCCAATTCCAAGAAGAGTATAAAGCAAAACGATTACTACTTAACGAAAATTACCGCTCTACAGAAAATATTATTGAAACTGCTAATTGTCTTATACAAAATAACTTAATACGCTGTAAACAGGCTCCAGACGAGCAAGTTCGTATTAACTCTGAACGCCAAGGATTAAAAGGAGAGGCAGTCTCCGCTTTAAAGTTCAATAATTTATCACAACAAGCCGGATGGGTTAAAGACAAAATTAAATCTTGGGTCAACGTAGGGATTGCTCCTCATGAAATCGCTATTTTAGCTAGTCGTTGGGATGATTTGAGTCCTATCCGCTTGCTTTTAGAAAAAGAAAGTATATCTACTTATGCACTGAAAAATAATACTATTCCACTACTAAAAAATCGTTGTACTCGTCTACTAATTAATGCTTTACAAAAAGACTATAGTCTAGTTTTAAATCCTGAAGAATTAGTTCAGAAAAGATTTGAGGAGTTTTTTGAACGTACTGATCGTAGCTTAACAGAACCTACTGTTAAAATCTTGATAAATATTGCTAGAGATTTAGATAAAGAACGAGGCTATGGGTCTGAAGATATTGTACTACCTATTAGCGTTGATGAAATATTGACTGCTATATTTGAGTTTAATGAAAATGGTGAATCATTCCTAGAAGATAACTCAGTCTTAGTTACTAGCTGTCATGGTTCAAAAGGTTTAGAGTTCCGTAAAGTCATACTTTTAGGTGATGGATTTAAAACTAATTGTAATGAGATGGAATCAGAACGACGACTCTTTTATGTTGCTATGACTCGCGCCAAAGAAGAATTAATTGTTTGTTCTACTCAGCAGAATTTATTTGTACAGCAAGCTGGTTTAACTTCAGAGGTTATTGGTTATAGTGAAACTCAACTTCCTCAGTTAATGCGTTACTTTGATTTAGCTCCAGCTAATGTTTATTTAGGATATGAAAGCACTAAAAATAGACAAAATGTTATTAAAAAGTTATGTGAGGGTGATGTTCTTGAGTTAAGAGCAAATAACCATAATAATGCTTGGAGGATTTTTACACCAAATAATGATGAAATTGGTTGTCTATCAAGGAGAGGAACACAACTTCTTAAGCATAAAGGTATTTTCCCTGGACAGTTTCAGTTCCAGCCTGGTGAAGTAACAGTCCGATATCTATATCACCATACTAAGAGAGATGATATAACAGGAAAAATTTCGGAGAATTGGTTTGTTGTGATTCCACAAATTCGAGTATGTAGAAATGCCAAAAATTAAATTTACGATGATCGCTGCTACCATCCGAGCAATACTATCCCAATGAAGGGTAGAATGCGGCTATTTATGAAATATGCACTATTAGTTTTAAAGTTGTATATGTCTGATGTAAATAAGCCAAGTAACCATAGCAACAATATCTTTAAAAAAATCTTGTTAATTATTGGAACTGGAGGATTATTACTTGGGATTCCGATTATGTTTATTCGAGTTCCACCAAGCTGTGGCTGTGGTGATAGCAGTAAAGCTACAGTTGGAAGATTTATTAATGCACAACAAGCATATTTCTCGGAGAAATCAGCTTTCGCTCAATCGTATAGGTTGTTAGAGCTTGGAGATGGAGATGCACCAACAGCTACAAGCCGCTATCGATATACCGTAGACATGAGTAAGGATAAGTCATTTATATATGCAACTCCGATAAAAGAATTCCCAACTGATGTATTTCAATTAGGACTGACCAAACAGGGCTTCAACAGTCTGATAGGTGCAGTTGCTTACGAGCAAAAAAATAAAACTACTATTTCAATAATGTGCCGCTCCGAAAAACAGACTTTAGCTTATCCTCCCCGACCTATTTTTAAACAAGGTAATTTTAGCTGCCCTATCGGTTTTGAAAGTATCAAATAAAATAGTATGCAAACATTCAATGACGTTTTTAGGAGGATTTATCGGAGTCATAATCATGCCCCTATATTGATGATACTTAACAAAATTGAAGCTGCTATGGGCAAGCCTGTATTGGCTGTGGATGATTCCGCATACAGTGATGTGACAGATGAAGAAGAATGATTGGAGATAAATTAACTTAGGAAAATGATCTACTCCTTATTCCAAAGCAGCCCCAAGTACTACCGCACCATCAACACGTATCCGCGACTTTGAGCAGATGCCAAAGCTTACAACGTGTTATGCGAAAGACATGGTTGCCGTGATGGATTTAAACTTGCTTGAACCCAATAAAAGATAATCGTGAAAACTGAATTACCTCCATTTAGTAATTGTGTTCTATTCTTTGTAGTTTTCTTAAGGATGGTGTATTTATATAGCAGCATAGCTCAAAGAAAAATAATTAAAAAGCAACGAAAAGTAGAAAGACCAAAATCTAGTTTTGGCTTTTATATTCTCTGGAATCAAATTTCGTTAATTTCCTTTTTTTCCATAACTTATATTCTAGGATTGGATGCACCATCAGTTGGTCTGAAACTTGAGATATCACCAGTATTTTCCTTAGTAATTTGCTTAGTTTGTTATTGTATATTTGTGTTAATTGTAAATAAAATTTTAAATCTTTTGAGAGTCAGCCAAATTGTAGAAAATGATGCTTATCTCGTTTTTGTAAGGCTTATACCACGGCAAAAGCTTCAGAGGATTTTATTTTTGATTGCTGTGTGTATATTAAATCCAATAACAGAAGAGTTGATATTTCGGGGAGTACTAGTACATCAATTAGGCATATATATAAATAATTATTACTTGGCAATTATTTTGGGTTTATTTGTAACTATTGGAAATCATATCTATCAAGGACGACTACATATTATTACGCATCTTATTTTTTATATTTTTACTGTAACATTGCTTTATTCAGATGTCGGGCTTGTTGGGTCTATAGGTTTTCACTTGGCAGGAGATATTTACCCGTTCATGCGGCTTAAATATGAGGTTAATAACTATAAAAAACGAAGAAGGGAGAAACGCAGGGCTAAATATGTTTCCAATTAGAATATCAGACACACTGAGTAAGGAAATGTGGGGATGGAGAAAGTAGCGACACCGGACAGCCCGTTGTAGACATCGCTCTTAAAGCAAAGCGTAGCCAATCGATTTTCTTCCTAAGTCTGCCGAAAGTTCTGCTGATGTGGACTATTGGAGTCATGAGCGGGGTGTTGGTGGGAAATCTGGCGCGGAGATTCAGTTTGGTAGCTTTTGTGTTAGAAAAGCCCCTACCAAGGGAAGACTTAAAACAAGACCCTATCTTGAAGACTTTGATTGTAATTCGTCAGCGAACGCTACAAATTACAAGATTACACAACAGGAGTGGCAACGTGTACATGAGTTGAAAGCATAGCGATAGCTTATCCTCTTATTAATCTAAAGCAAGCTGTTGATTTATGTTGGCTACAAAGGGTAAATCAAGGAATAAACTTAAATTTTTAAACGACTATGAATTTACTGACTAATGCTAATAAATATTTCCGGATAATAACTTCCTTGGGTATATTTGCTTTATCAGCTTGCACTCCTGCATCATCTCAAGAGCAAATCTTTACCTCTAAGGAAGGTAACTTCAGCATTTTGATGCCGGGTTCTGTTGTCGAAGAGGTTAATACTCCAGTTAAAGGCATAACAACCCGCACATGGACAGCTATAAAAGGTGAATCTGCATATACTGTAGCTCAATCAACCTTTGCTAAAAAAATAGCTGCTGAAAACATTCCAAAAATTTTACAAGCTATTAGCGAAGCTGCAAAGAAATCTAACTTCGTGAACGGTAAAAGGATAGCTGAATCTTCTGTTATCAAGAATGGATACAAATGTTTAGATTTTACCTTAACAGGAGTTCCCAGCCCTTCATTACAAGCAGAAAGTAAGAAAAAGGGTATAAATGTTAATAATAAGCTAATTTACCAAAGAAGTTTACTTTGTATCAAAGATAATCAAGCAGTTGAAGCTCTAGTACTACTACAATCATCTGAGGAACTAAAGTCTAAAGGTGCATCTTTTATCCAATCGTTAAATTTGAAATGAGAGCGATCGCAATATATAACCAAGTACCGTTAATCAATCAAAGATTTCCAACTTCATTCATCATAAAGGTTTCGAGGCTTGCTTGGCGTATTCTTCTATCAGGGAAGCATAGTCTTCGTAACTGGGCAGGGTCTCGAAACTATGAACCGCAGAAGTTATGACCCATGTTAGCTTTTCCCTTGTCCAAGTTTCGATGAACGGCGTGAACCATGACACATCATCCAGCATCGTCGCACGCAGGTTAACGAACTCATCCATTCCTTCGGGGCGAGTAAATATCCAACTCATGCAGTGCGGGCAGAAGTAATGGCGAGTCGCGCCATGCAAACCACCAATAGTCGGCTGACCCTTCAGTACTGAAAAGCCAACGCTTGGAATCGCAACACTTAAAGAAAAAGCGCTGGCAGTCATTCGCTGGCAACCTGTGCAGTGGCAAGCCATCGTCAGTAGAGGCGGGGCATTCACCTGAAATCGTATTTGTCCGCAACGGCATCCGCCTGACCAAGGCAAATTCCAGTCATTCATAATCAGCTTTCCGTTTTTTATTGACGTTCACTTGTAACTATTGAACAACAATAATTTTATTAACGATCTCCAAACACAAAAAAGTTAAGGTGAAAATCAGTCTTTCAAGGAAAACTTTTGAGTGATGCTTACAAAAGGCTATTGTGTGAAACCTCGTTATTAAACTTCTATTTATTGCTCCTCAAGAACAGCAGATTGTCTACACCAATTTTGATCCACTGGGTGAGATTGTCGAGACTGGCGTTGACATGGGTTGTCCAAGATGATTACATTCAACTGCTTGTCCTGAGCAAAATAAACCACTGCTCAAGGATGTAGGTTTGTTCTTGTTAGAGGTTATTTGCCAAGCTGGACTCAATTCTCAAAATTTAAGTTCAATTTTTGGTGGTTAATTCACGCTAAATACCAGAGGCAGCACTTGCTCAGAATACAACAACCTGCGACCCTATCTCACAAACCTGGATGTCACGACCAGAGACAATTTGCAACTCGTGAGGGTAACGCGGACGCGGATCGTTCACCAACCAGATTGGAGGAACCATCGTGGTTTCATAGTAATCAATCTGATACAAAACCCCAGGATTATTTTTGAGTTCCACCACTGTCCCCGGCAGATACTCAAATATTTCATCCCAATCAATAGCCGAATCGACGTTCATCACACTCAACCTGTTTAATACCTGAATTACTTACTTGCCCATACCAGCCAGACCTTGACCTTGCATTGTTAACCTGGCAAATAAAACATTAGTGAAATAGCTGGTGGGTATATCAACCGTGCTTTTGATTAGCAATAAAAATCACCGCGATCAAGTACCACTTCACCGTAATCTGGCACCCAGGCAACCCAGGTTACTGGGGATTCCTGGCAGAGCAACTTGGCTTCCTCAAAGGCATAGTCACTGGGTGGTTGGAGCAACTTTACCCAGGTATCTCGGTTGTACGTGATGTGGCAGACGGGGTTCCAACCTGAAGTGATCTGGTTTGCCAGAGTCGGGGCGGTCGAATTAACCGAAACTGTTTGATGGGACATAGGCTTTTTCCGTCTGTAATCTATTAAAACTTGCAAGCATTACTCTCTTCAACTAGACCAGAAAGAGTAAAATAAATAATTTCTGTATCTATATTTACAAAATCAGGGGTAAATAGCTGAATCACCCGGAATAAATTAACAAATCCTGACATAAGAGATAATAAGTCCTGATTTATTGCCTCTGATGCTGTTCAAAATTCTGGTTATCCTGCATACTCTGGGAGCCACCGTCTGGACGGGTGGGCATTTGGTGCTTGCCATTAAGTCCTATACTGGCAGTCAGTAACAAATAATTTACTGCTAGCAGAAACATAAATTTGTGATTGATAACAAACCAACCGATTATGCTGCAATTATCCGTGCCGCCAACCAAACTGTTCCAGAACCCCCTGAATGGCTAAGAGCCTGTCAATAAACAACTTTTACAATTTATTATCTAGAAAGCTTGCTGAGAAAGCATTTCTGGCTCAAAAGAGGCAAGGTTGTTACATGACAAGCTCTAAGTGCAGGCAAATATGTTTACTCACCAGGATTTATTTACTGAAACGGAGTCAGAATTAGATATTCAACCACTTTCTACCTTGGCGGAATCTAAAATTATTCCTACTAATATCAAAGATGCTTGTTTACGTTTAACTCTTGTCTGGGGAGAAATTACGAATTCTGTTATTGGTTATAGATTGATGAAGCGTACCTACGGAATGACTTGCAAAAACCAACGTTGCACTAATTATAAAAAACCACTTGAAGGAAAAAGCTGTTCATTGTGTAAGCAGGCACTAGTCAGGGAGTCGGTTACTGACGGGTGAAAACCGCTAATTGAGCGGCGAAAGCACGCTTGAAGGCGGGCCGTGCTTCGCCACGGGCGACATAGGTCGAGAGATTTGGATAGTCGTCCAGCATAGCCGAGTCTTTCAACCTGAGCAGCACTTCCACCATCATCAGGTCGCCTGCGCTGAATGCGCCATCGAGCCAGTCGGCATCTCCAAGGTAACTGGAAAGTTCTAAGAGCCGATTACGGATGCGACCTTCGACGACATGTAGGCGCTGCTTGTACCATGCCTCATCACGCTCTAAGTACGTGAAGATTTCCCGATCAACGATTGGCGGCTCCATCGTGTTAAGTGCGGCAAACATCCATGCGATCGCTCGCGCTCGACTATTCGCATCATTTGGCAACAGCCCTGTATGGCGCTCCGCGATATGGAACACGATCGCCCCCGACTCGAACAGGGCGAGATCACCTTCTTCATAGGTTGGAATTTGCCCGAAAGGATGAAGCGCACGGTGCGCGGGTTGCTTCATCTCACTGAACGAAACAAGACGAACGTTGTAAGGTTGGCCCACTTCTTCGAGCGCCCAGCGAACGCGCATGTCACGCGCCAGTCCCTTGCCGCCATCAGGCGACCGTTCAAAGACGGTAATAGTGGGTGTCATTTTATATCTTCGGATTTGATAACGGCTTCTCCTTTCACTACAGGAGCGCTATATCTTTAGATTAACTCTTTATCATAAGTAAAGATGCTTACGTAATAAAAATCAACTTAAGTGAAACAGCAATCACATCATTTTGAATTCAAATCATTTACCCCTTCTAAAGAGTGAGTTATATCTGCTCCTGTTAGAGCTATTATGTAGCTAACAAGTAGACAATAGTATTCATGATTTAGTTCGACGACCTCAGCTAGTAATATGTTTATTTTGCTGCAATTAACGGCTGGTTAAATCAACATTTGTAATGTGAGTACTAAGTGTTATTAATGAGCTATGCCGTTTTTGAATGAGAGTAACTGGAGCAAACTGTAAAATGATTACTCAAGCAAACAGAGCCTCCATGAAGAATCTCACGCAATTCAAGCCTGAGATACTTTTTGGAGCTACTATCACTCGATTGCTGTCCCAGGAACAGCTCCCAGATGTGGGCTTGGATCATGTGAAAATTTCCAAAGGTTCTTCACTTCAGCCCCACATTCACGAAGCTTCTGAATCCTTTATTTACATCCTAGAAGGAACTGCTGTTGTCACTTTAGATGGTAAAAATTATTTGGTAGGATCTGGTGATACTATTTACATTCCTCATGGTGTTAGCCACGGATTTAGTACACCTAATGAAGATGTTGTTCTGCTCTCAGTACAGTCACCACCTATATATCCAGAGGATACTGGGCCAGATATAAAATTCAGCAGAAATTAATAATGCTCTCGTAAGTGAACAAAGCTAATGAAGTAAACAGAGCGATCGCCTATTTCCTCAGATCGAAATTTGCTTCTGTTTGATAGGTGCAACAGCAACAAAAAGCCCTAGCTTATTAGCTGAGGTAATTCTTTAACGATGAGAAATAGCGATTTTGCTCTCTTTACAACAATGGTCGCGGCTGTATCCAAGTCACTAGGGTTGGACGAATGGCATGCTTGTTAAGCGCAAACCCCTGATATAACTGGATGAAAGGGTGGGGTGTGGGGTTGCAGGTATTGGGGAATCAAGAAAATGTTGAACTCGCAACTAAAGTTTAATTGTCTTAAACACGAACCTGCAACCCTACCCCCAACAAGATAGCCAAGTGCGAGGTTTCACGTTTTCAAGCGTGACATTCGGTAAAGTGGCAGTAATTTGATTGTCTAATACCTGCTAAGTAGATGATACCTTTGATCAATCCACTTTTTTACCACTTTGTCAATGCGTAATTCCTAGTGTTTATCCTTCATTCAAGCGAGGAAAGCGATCACTCTCTCCATATAATTATGAAAGATTGTATTGTTCAATTTTTCTAGTAAGCAGTTGTCAGATAATGAATAAGGCTACCATATTGCAGTATTTCCACTGCTGATCTCTGGAATGCCGTTTACCTTGGCTCCACACTCCAAGGTTGGATGCTTTTGCTATATCAGCCGCCTGTTCAAAGCTCAGTTGATTCAAGCATTATTTTCAGAGATGATTTGCTCATGCTCAAGTAAGTTATTCAAACAGGAATGATGAACAAAAGATTTATTTTTCTAGTTTCAGCTTTTGGGTTAGGTGTATTTATAGGGGCTTGCCAGCCTGGTACAGAGCCTCCAACAACTGCACCACCAGCATTACCATCACCCACAATACCATCGGTAATACCATTTCACTAAAAAAATGATAAAGATAGTTAAGGAAGAAATATGGGCAGACGTTCATGGCTGGAGTCACCAAAGTAAAAATAGAAGAGTCAGCAGAGGCATTGCGTGAACTGCTGAGGAAACAAAAAACAGCATTAGCGAAAGAACGTATTCAAGCGTTGTATTTATTGAAAATAGGGCAGGTAAGGACAATACAGGATTTAGCTGTTGTGTTAGGAAGAGGAACAGCAACAGTGCAAAGATGGTTAAAAGCTTATACAGAGTCGGGAATTACCAGTCTGGTATCAAGAAAGAAGGGATCAGGACGACCACCAATCATAAACACGGAAGTAAGAGAGCAACTTTTAAAAGAACTGGATGACCCACAGGGATTCAAAAGTTATGAAGAAATACGAACATGGTTAAAAGCGGTGGAGGGGGTAGAAGCTTCATATAAAGTAGTACACGATACAGTACGTTATCAAATGAAAGCGAAGCTAAAAGTGCCGCGTGCAGTAGGTATTAAACACCAGCCGGAAGCGGAAGAAGAGTTTAAAAAAAACTTCCACAATATCTAGAAGTAATTGAGAAATATATCATATCACCAATAGATAGACCAAGAAAAATGAGATATTGGTGTGAGGATGAAAGCCGTGTGGGGTTGAAAACTGAAGCTGGTAGATTAATTACAAAAAAAGGTACAAAGCCTATTGGCATTATGCAGTGGAAACGAGAGAATTTTTATTTATATGGATTAGTTGAACCATTAACTGGCGAGTATTTTATTTGGGAATTCTCTCATTTAAATGCAGCTTGTTTTCAGATTTTTTTAGAAAAATTCTCTGCTACTTATTCCCAAAATATACATATTATTCAATTAGACAACGGTGCTTTTCATTTTAGCCAACATCTTCAGATACCAGAGAATATAATTTTATTGTTCCAACCCCCACATACACCGCAAGTTAATCCAATTGAGCGGTTATGGGAAGAAGTTAAAAGACATTTGGCTTGGGAAAGTTTTGCTACGTTAGATGAATTAAGACAATTTATCTGGAAGCGTTTGGAGAAATTAAACACATCAACCGTTGCTTCTATCACAGGGTGGGATTTTATTCTTAATGCTTTATTTGAATCAAATTTTTCGTGAATTGGTATAACTCCAGCCAATCCTTAATGTCATATATTACTACTGTGGAGAATAACTGGAGTTCCCCATTGGTTACACAGTTAAATCATGCTGTGGTTTAAGGCAGGTTCAACCGTTTACGCGCACCAAAGCGAAACAGCTTATCAGGTAGTATCGCTCTCAGGCGAGGCAACCATTGTGCCTCATTGCCAATACGGTAGCGTAATCGTGGTGAGCAACTTGAAGCAATACGAGCAATCGCTTTTGCAACCTTGTCAGGATTATCACCTTGTGCAATTGCGCCCTGGACAGATGAGGAAATTACGTCGCGTACCGTGTCATAATCACTATGAATTACAGTAGGCTGTAACATGGCTTGGTTGAAGTTGGTTTTAAAGTAGCCAGGCTCAACTAAAGATACTTTAATATTGAATGGGTCTAGTTCCACACTTAATGCTTCGCTATAACCTTCAAGTGCAAACTTACTTGCAGAGTAAAAACCTTGACCTGGTGCGCCGATCAGCCCTGCCACTGAACTCATATTGATAATATGCCCGCTACGTTGCTGTCTCATAAAGGGCAAAACAGCATTAGTAACACGTACAACACCCCAAAAGTTCGTCTCAAAAATCTCTTTGGCTTGTTCTAAAGAAGTTTCCTCAATCATGCTGGCATGAATTTGTCCAGCATTATTCACAAGCAAATCTATGCGGTTAGTCTGTGTGAGCAACTGATTAATACACGATTCTATTGAAGAATCAGACGTAACATCCAGCGTCAACATTTCTACGCCCTGTGAAGCTGGATGTTCTTTGCGACTCGTACCAAAAACACGGTAGCCTATAGCAGCCAGTTGTTGAGCAATTAACTGCCCAAACCCAGATGATGCACCAGTAACGAGAACGACTTTTTGGTTAGTCATCAGTTTTTAGCTATCTGCTTTATGTTCATGATATTCGGAGATATGTTCATATACCTCCTCTGGAAACTGTAAGTCTTTGTAGACGTTACAAGCATCTGGATTATCAGGATTCGGGCAGATGGGAAATTCTTGTTGCGACTGCCATTGAAGAATACGCTCCCGTCGAGGCGGGTTATAATCTTTACCTTGTACCTGTAGATACAAGGAACGTGCCTCTTGTTCACTGAAGTCTTTATCTTTCTGAAGATAGTCAATTAACTCAGACTCACTCAGAAAATGACGTGCCACCATTGCAAACACTAACCTACCGTAATGACCAATATCTTTGCCAGCATCAAGGGATTCAAGCAGATGCGCCATCATATCGTTTTTTCGCAATTCTTGAATTGCCATATATATTTAGCTCCTTGATTTTGAGTATTTGGTCAGGTTCATTTTCATGCCTCTAAATAGTACCTATGTACTGTATAGATGTCCTATCTCTTGTGGCTGAATATGAAGATGTATTTACCTAACCGAAAGTGTGACAGTTACAGCAGTTAGACATTTATAGGAGCGAAATAATAGTTATCTATCACGCCAAATTGACACAGTAGTAGCCGTGCATTGTTAATTTTCGTATGTTGCTTGATTTTTACTCCTTTCCCCCCTTTGCTAATAAAAGCTAGTAATGCTAGATTTCCATTACTGGCAATGTTTCAGGGTGATTTATGAACAAAGGCGAACTAGTGGATGCTGTAGCAGCCAAAGCCAACGTTACAAAAAAGCAAGCTGATGAAGTCATTAGTGCTTTTTTGTCAGTTGTTACCGAAGCTGTAGCCAATGGGGATAAGGTAACGCTGATTGGGTTTGGGTCATTCGAGCGACGCGATCGCTCAGAGCGCGAAGGGCGTAATCCGAAAACCAATGAGCCAATGACAATTCCGGCGACCAAAGTGCCTGCGTTTTCTGCTGGAAAGCTGTTTAAAGAAAAAGTAGCGCCATAAAGCATAAGTAAGCCACCCTACCCAAAAGGCTGCCCCCAGCGCTCCCAGTTCTCCTTATTAAATGGACTGCGCCACTTCAAAATAAGGTTCAACTCTAACTCTTGCCGTGTGCGTCGATCAACCGGAGCATCCCACCAAAATGCGGCGTTGACTGCTGGAGAGTAACTCATAGCGATAATGTAAATCCTGGTAGCTGGCGATGTAATCTTTGCAGGCGTGTATACTCTGCCATCGCTTGTTACTGCGGCACGTTTCGCCTACGTACAAAATCAAACCAGCCGCCGAGTCAATGATGAAATAGAGACACGCATCACCTGGGCTGTTTGCTGGCATCCTATAAAACGACATTGGTACAAGCCGCAGCAAGAGTGGATCAATTTGGTCTGGGTCGCAGTGCTTAGGGGTAAGGTCAAATAATGCCGTCTGCTGTGGTGGTTTGTTCTCTCTCACATAATGCTGATATTCAAAAATCTGAGATTTTCACTTCAACAGCGCCTCAAGGCTCATTAACAGTGTCTCTGCTCTGCGTGCTGGTGTGAGGGTCAAATCAGAAAATAAATTTAGCTGGTTGGATTCCAAGGTGATTAATGGGAATGTACAAACCAGTAGATTATCGCCCACAACTGGATGGAGTCAAACCTGTTAGCAGCTTACTAGAGCGATCGCAGTTTTGATTTTGGACATTTTAAAGTAGCGTTTACTCAATATTGCCATGTTTAAAGGATTTAGTCGCCCAAAGAAAAAATCAGTGCTTAAGGACAACGAACTGACCACAGGGATTGTTCAGCATCCAGTTACGGGACTTTGGCAGACATGGATATCATTTACAGGTAATGATATCCAGTCCATTACTGCCCATAATCAGCGAGAGGATGCTAATAAAATAGCTAAACAGATTGCTGATGCTTGGAGTGAAGGGAAATACAAAACTGGGGAAGAGGTAACAGCTTTTATTAAATCTCTGCCGACTGATGCTGTCATAGATCCATTGCCCCAAAATATTGTAATGCAATTAAGTCAGCAGGCATTAAGCGCAAGGAAGTAGTTAGAGCGATTGCTAGGCCAACGTCAAGGGTGAACGCTCTAAACAGTATCATCCATCCATCCGCACTCTGGATTTTGACAGTCCCAATGCACCCGTGTTGAACAGTCCCGGTCAAATTCAGCATTACACTGGGGGCATCTACCAGTAAACATCGGATGCCAATCAAGTAACTCTAGTTTTTGCTGTTGTGTCCACCTCTGTTGTGGTTGCACAATTAACTCGCCGTTATAATAAGTTGCGCCTTCTGGTTGCCATAACTCCTCCGGTTCAAGGTTAGGGTCTTCTCGAAAGTCCAAGCAGCTGTCACCGTCTACCCCATCAAGATGGACAGCACAGACGAGGTAAGGGTTATGGGCATATAGGAGACAGCGATGCCGAAGGCGGGCTACGCCTACGCACTCTGGAAGTTTTGGCATAGTACCAGTGTACTGCTTTATTACAAGCGATCGCTTGGCTGAAATTGGGAATCCTAAAAGAAGAAGTTTTGAGTGATTTTTAGTACAAATGGTTTTTAAATTTCGCTTGATTGGTGTTGCGGCTTTGCTTCTAGCTCAAATGTCGTTACCCGTATTTGCCAACAATCTTACCGCTACAGTTGTAAGCGTAGGTGACGGTGACACCATACGGGTGAGAACTGGTAACAAAACTGTGACTGTTCGCCTTGCTTGCATTGACGCACCAGAGATGAAACAAAACCCTTGGGGTCAGCAGTCATCAGCAAGGCTCAAACAACTACTGCCTGTAGGACAAGCCATTACTCTACGCCCCGTTGAAACTGACAAATATAAGCGCCTGGTTGCAGAGGTGTTTGTCGAGAATCGCAGTGTCAACGTGAGTATGGTGCAAGAGGGACAGGCTGTGGTCTATCGCCAGTACCTCAAAGGTTGTCGGGAGTCTAAAGATAGCTTGTTGCAAGGTGAAAACACCGCTAAACAACAGCGTTTAGCATTTTGGAGTCAGGCTAATCCTGTGATGCCTTGGGACTTCCGCCACAAAGCTGCTCAACGGGCAACTTCACAACCGATCCAACCGCAGCAACAGAATAACTGTGATCCTGCTTACCCAGATTTTTGCATTCCAAAGAATTCACCCGATTTGGATTGCCCAGATGTTACCCAAAGAGGGTTTAGAGTATTGCAACCTGACCCTCACAGGTTTGACCGAGATGGTGATGGCATTGGATGTGAAAAATAAAAAACTTTGAGTAGTGCAAGTCTAAAACTTGATAAAGAATTAGGGTTTTCTATAAATGTTCACTTTATCTCAAGTTAATTTCGGAGTTAGACCAACTGGATTAATTGAAATCAAATTAATTGGAACTCTTTATCTAGTTTTAGGAGTTATCTATGTAACTTTAATGCTCGGCTGGTTAAGTCAAAGGAAAAATACATTAACAATTCCTATTTTAACAATTTACATTATTCAAGGAGTATTAGCACCAATTTGTCTATTTTTGTGTGGAATCATATTAATTATGCAAGGTTGGCGATTAGATCCGCTTATTCAATTTGAGCAGTTTATTCTGTTATTATTAATTAGTTATTTGAGTTTTAAAGATATAATAATTAACTTTATTTCGAGAAATTGGTAATGTACAAACTACTAGATTATCCCTCACAACTCGAAAAACCTGTTAACAGCTTCTCAAAAAGCGTAAGTCAAAAAGAAATAAACATACCGCGCTTACGCAGATGAGTAATCCTTTTATGCCGTTGAAGGGAATTCAATCAACTTCAGTCGCTACCTTCTTGAGTAGTAGAAATACTTGTAAGTATAGGACTTGAGGGTGTTGCCGACAGCAGCCAGAGAGAGAAATGCTGTCGCGTGTCTGAAAAGATGCTGGGAAATATTTGTTAGACGACATCGAGTTCAAAGCCGCTATAGTAAAGCATTCAATCCCAGATTAGTCAATAAGAGCGCGAACGTTCTGCGGTCAATAGAATTTAAAATATCTCTATATCCTGTTTACACGCTCAATATTTAATTTTCCTCTTAAGGATTTATAGTTTTTGGCATTGTATAGGGAATACTAAGGTTTAGATTCCTTTTTGTTACCAGACTGCTTTTAAAGACTATATAAATTGAACCATAATGATCTAGTTAATTGGAACGTCTAGATTGTGAGGGGCGTCAATTCAGCCAGATAAACATTATTAGGAAGTTTTTGGCAATGCGTCGAGCAGTATTATTCCTATCAAGATTTGCAATCAGCTTATGGATTGTACTAGTCGTTGCTTTTCTATCCCTGCTAATGCTCAACGCTCCAAGTGTACCTAATTTAACACTTTTTGCTGGCATATCGATCAAAACCCCAAATAGCTCTATTATTTACTTGCCTAATCGAACCTTTACCTGCACAGAAACAGAGCAGCAATTTCAGTGTCAAGCAGAAATTCAAAATCGTTTACTAGACCTCAGCCTAACAAAAGGTAGTAATTATAAATATGACCTTAGCAATTGTCGTGCAAGGTATGACAAACAATCAGTTAGCTGTCAGGAGACAGGGCAAAACTATGCGCCTATACTTTCAAGAATGTACCAGATTACAGGTCTGGGATTAAGCGCTCAACAACTACAGGCAGTTAAACAAAAATATTGGGGCATCAACGCCCTTATGCAAACGGGTGAACTTCGTTTGATGTGGATCAGTACGGGGCTATCACTTGCCATAGGTCTTAGTGCTGCTTTCTTAGTCTGGTTTTATCCGGGTAAATTCAGCAAAGCCTTTACAAGCTTTGCCTGTGGATTTGGAATGTATCACTTTGTTTGGGGTTTACTGGGTCGTGTGCAGTACGACATTGTGACCCCTTATGGATTTACAGACGATACCTGGAATTGGGCCGTGAATGGAGGAGCGCTCGTTACAGGTGTTGGAACGGTTCTTGCCACTGCTCTGTTGCTTTGGCAAAGATTTAATCATTTAACCAAAATTTTTGTCAGCATCAACAGTTGTGTGGGAATTTTCAATCTCTGCAAGTTCTCCTTTAGTTGGAATTTCGCCTATTTGCCTTCTTTATTGGGTTTAACCGGAACTTTTTTTGAAGATGGGTATGCGATGATGTGGCTTTCAACAGCCATTTCGACTATCTTCGCAGTTGCTGCTGCACTCTTGCTTTGGTTGAACACAAATCAATCCATTAAAAATTTTCTTTGTCTAAGCAGCAGTTTTGGTGCGGTGGCAATAGCCACACGCTTTTTTATATCCGTTTTATTAAACCTGGGGTATGCAGATTAAGTAAAGCGGAGACTCAAAGTAACGCTCAAATCGCCGGAGATAAGTCCGATGACCTAACTAAGTCTGAAAACTGGTTATAAAAAATCAACATTCCAGAATCAAGGTGTAGTTTACCGCCGCAGGCATCGCATATAGGCATTGTCTCGATCAGCAATCGTATACAAGCGTATGCGATTGATGAAAGCACTGCTCTGCCCTAAAAGCGCGATCGCTTTGGCAATGTTTAGGAACTGTGTGGGAAAGAACGTTACTGACTGCTGTTTTCACCAGTAATGAGTTTTGTTATGCCTATAAAGTCAAAAAGTAGGGATAGTTGCATCTGTGTGACAGTTGAACAAACGCTAATCGCTTCTCTTAGAAGAGATGCAATCACTTTTGCTCTACCTTAGACAAGTAGGAGCATAACATTCATTGTATGGTAGAGTCAAGAGAATCTTGTCGAGAGTTGATTATGTTGGACTTAGATGTTATTGCCAGCGTTAACTGGAGTCCTGCGTATGGAGAGCGGATAAGGGAAATGCGCGGGAAAATTTCCATGCAAAAACTGGCAGATGAAGTAACTGAGAAATTTGGTTACAGCGTCACTAAGCAGTATATCCAAATGATGGAAAAGCCTTTTAGCCCAAGGGCTTCCAAAACTGTCCCTTTTCTTCTCCTTCGTCATATATGTACTGCTCTAGGACGAGATGTACAAGAAATATTTGATTCACCAAAAATTATACAAAACAACTCCCAACAGTGACAAGATTATCTTGACTTTTGACAAGACAGGCTTTACTATTAAATAAGTAGAGGAAACAAGCGCCAGCCTCCCAGAAAAATATAGAGGCGCTCACCATTGAACCTTGACAATAGTGAATCAATTAATCCACCTGGGAGAGTAGCTGAAGCACTGGCGTAACCAGAGAAAGCGAGGGGAACAGGAAGGGAAATCGATTTGCGATGAATAAAAAGTTGCTACAGCATTACGGAAGTCGCTTTGAAGCTCGTTGCCGACTGCCGCCCGATCAAGAGATATGCTGCTGTAGCAAGCTCCAGTTACTGGCTAGGAGCAAGAAAATATTAGGCTTCGCCAATTCTAGATTGAGAGTGTTGTAGCAAGCCACAACAAACTGACTAATAAAAATAGGGCGATCACTACGTCTACCAAACTCTGCGATCGCCCTTTTACCCATTTAAGAGGTATTTCTAATGATGACACAAGTTTCAGCCCCTACGCCAACAAAAGATCCGCTAACCACACAGGATCGCGAAATCATTGCAACCATCGTCAATCAGTCAGATTACTCAAAAAAGTGCCAGCAGGAAGATGTAGTAACTATCTGGATTAGTGAAGATGACACTACGGTTTGGGTGAAAATGACCCACGGCTATGCTCGATACCATAAAGAACCTTTCAAACGCGCTGTAGCAGAAATAAAAGCGAGTCTTTCTGCTCCAGTAGAGTGCAATCACAAGCAAGATGAGGAATTGAAACGAGCTTCTGAGAAAATTGGCTTGTTGGGTGATTGTGATTGGTTATCGTTGAGCGTCCAGTACTATCCTGACAAGGTAATCGGTCATGCTGGCTGCTACACTTCGCAGAAGCCTCAAATATTAACCCCAACTACTGAATGGGATTTCACCCTGCCGAAGTGGAATATGCCTGCTGCCATCTGTCCAGATTGCGAAGGTCACGGCTGCGGTAACTGTGGGTATCGCGGCACTCGTGCAGAAGACTTGTGCGAACCAGTGGACGGCTATCGACTGACTTATGTAGGACGCACTGACTTTCAGACGGCTCACAATGTATATCTAGATGGTGAATTCTTGGGCATACTCTTCAAGGTCAGGAACACTGATGAAGTCTGGGAAAACGACCCCAAGACTTACTATTGGCGCTGTGGTGATGGAGTACGGTATTGGTGTGTCAGGGAGGCTGTAGAGGGACTGTCCAGGGCAACTGCTCCGATTGAACTGCCGCAAGTTTGTCGGGAGTTGGTAGCAGCGTAAGTGAAATGGTGGGTTTTAATGCCCACCATGCAACCATAACTAATCCTTGTAAAATAAAACACAGTTCGCTCTTACAAAATGACCCAACAACCTCACCAACCTCACGACAAATTTGCCAAAGAATTTCTAGAGGAATTATTAGCTCCTTTGGGTGAAGTAAAAATTAACAGGGAAGTAACGGATGTAACCAGATTTGTAGATGTATTATTTTTACCTTCCCCGCAAGCCCAAGCCGAAAGTCTAGGATTATTGGGAAGAATTGCCTTGTTAAATACAACGCTACTAGAACCGTTTCGTAATCAACCCAGTCGGACGGAAGTACGTAACTGTTTCATGAAGCTGTTTACTGTGATTGCGGATTCTCAACGCAAAGCCAAAAGAGAAGAAACTACCATTAGCGAAGATGATTTAGCTCGTTTGTGGATTTTGGCACCTAGTGTTTCAGCCTCTCTGTTAGCAGATTTAGAGGTTAAGCTAGACTTAGAAAAGTGGATGACTGGAGTTTACTTTTTTCAAGAATGTTTCAGAGGCGCGATAATAGCGATCAACGAGTTACCCGTCACAGAAGAAACTCTATGGTTCAGGCTTTTGGGAAGAGGTACAGTACAACAGCTTGCAGTAAGTGAACTGGTTGCCCTTCCACCAGAGAATCTTGTTCGCCGTAATGTTCTTGAAATGGTTTACAGGTGGCGTATCAGTGTAATGACACAAACAGATTTAACTGAAGATGATCAGGAGTTAATTATGAATTTAACAGAAGCTTATCAAGAAGCAAGAGCGCAAGCGGTACAAGAAGGAGTAGAGCAAGGAGTACAACTTGAACGCCGCCAAGTTGTAGAAAACTTGTTGAGATTCCGATTTGGTTCTGTGGATGAAGAACTTTCAAAAGTAATCGATAGTTTATTGCAGTTAACATCAGAAGAATTTACTCCCCTATGTCTTCAGTTATCTCGTGAAGATTTGCTGGCAAGATTTAATTCACATCAATAATCTGTACAGGGCAAGTAATTACTAATAAAACAGCACTTTTGTAAAATCAAGAGCGCTGTTTTATTGGCTCTACGCTTCATATATCACAATTAAACGGCTTCGCCAATGCGAAAGTGAAATGCTTTTGGTAAAAATAAATGACCCCTCAAGAAAATGCTGAATTACTATCTGCACTGATGCGTCAGGAAGAGTTATTAAAGCAGTTAGTCGCAGCAATCAATAAACCAAAACTGGGATTGCACTCTGAAGCTGGCAATTGCAAAATCTACTGCAATCGTCAGCACGGAGGACTATGGTACACACTAAATGGTGAACCGAGTGATGTCCCTCAAACTGCGCTGACTGGATATCTTAAAGAACTGCGGTTTGAGAATACAGAACGCCGCAAAAAAGAAACCTGCAAGTTACTGATAACTATGCAAGCAGACCGCACATATATTTTAGAATCAGGCTACGACACGCATTTCTCAAAGTGCATACTTGCGGCGATTGCAACTCTTACTCCAGAACAACTATATTCTCCCATCACACTACAGCCTACTCCGGGGACGACAGATGAAAATGTATTGTTCTGTCGGGTATGGGTTGGGTCGGAATTAGTTATGGCATCCTACAACGAGCAAACAGAGTGGCGAGAGGTCAGTAAACAGGCTTTAGCTGTAACGAAAGCTGCGAATGAGATTGCGTTTTAACGAAGTCGGAAATAGGAAGTCGGAAGTCGGAAGTGAAAACAACGATTTCCAAATAAAGGAGTCAAAATCCCTATCCCCAATGTCAAAGCTCGTAATGAGAAAGGGGTTTAAATTCACATGGAAAAACTGTACTTCCGACTTCCAACCTACGACTTCCGACTTTTTTTAACTCGTTGTAAACAGAGTTTGGGCAAATGTAATTAGAAGTTGCTCAAACTTTGTCTACAGCTAATAGATGCTGTCTACCTATTCACCAATAACAAGAAATGACAACAATCGTTCACCCCAGTATCGAAAACTTACAGCAGTTTTCTGACTCGTTCGACATTGAGAAACTATTGCAATCTGAAGGAATTCTGCCGTGGCTTTTGGCAAATGGCTGGAACTACGACGATCAATGCTGTCTGATTGCAAATATTATCGATGAGTCAACAAGTCTTGATGAAGTTTGGGACTCTAAAGAGTTTGATTTTAAGGCTTTGCCTGATGAAGATAAGGAAAAACTTCATCAGATTTTTGAGCATTTCTATTTGTAATCTTCTGTCACTCTCAATCAATAATTAACGCAAAGGCAACGAATTATGCGTGAAAAACTCTACAGTCAAACTGATTAAATCTGACTGTATAGAAAAATCGATTCCACAACAAATTATGGCACACTTCACTGCTACTAAGATGGAATTAAATTTGATTAAAGTTTACGACTCAACCCTGTTAAGCTCTTCAAAAGTTTACCAAATCAACGGTACACTTTCTCGATATTTGGGAGATGAGGGTAGTATACAACATCCACAGTATCTATTTGTACCTCTGCCAAATCAAAGAAAAAAAGCCAGCTTTCGACTAAATCGGAATAAACTTATGACTCGTTGTTATGAAGTCGAAGGCATGGTTTATCAAAAGCCTGTGGTACAGGATAATTCACAGCAACTTCAGCTATTTTGAGCCATGTCCATACATAAACCACCAGTCATCAAAAGACACATTAGGTTACAAAAAAGCTCTACGAAAGTAATCTATAGGGCTACTAGAGACATTCAAATAGCCACAAAGAAAGCTTCGCTGAATTGAAAGTGAAAAATAGTGATTGAGATGAATAATTATGGTACAAGCAATTGACAACCCTGTTGCTGCAAATTTCCTAACTGATGCAGTAGTTGAGCGCCACAATTTCTCACAGTTAAATAAAACCCGTATTCGCTTCCGCATTCAGTTGAAGAAAAGTACAAAGTCTGCTGCACCTAAATGGGCGGATGTGCTGAAAGCTGAAGTCTCTGAAATCGAATCAGACCTCGTGAAAGTAACAAATTCCGAAGTTGGGTTACGCGGAATCAAGGTTTTTAAAAAGCTTGATGAGGCTGCTGCCCAACTGAGGCAAGAGATTGCTTCAGTTCAAGAATGGATGTCTGCTGATACTGGTGATTGGGTTTGTCCTATTGATTTAGCTCCACTCGTTTGGAATCAGTTAATCAATATCAGGGATAATATCGCCCCTGGATTGCGTAATCAATTAAAAGCTGATTACGAAGCAGGACTTGTAGATTACCAGGAACGGATTGACCAGTTCCTCTCACTTAACACTTGGGAATTACCTCACGATAAGCAAGAATCAGTCAAAGCCAACTTAATAATGGCTTTTCCGACTCTGACTGACCTTGAAGACTATTTGCAAGTTGTTATTGGTCGTCCGGTGATTATCCCGGCATTGTCCGAACAACTGAACCAGCAGCAAGCCGAATGTCTTGACCAGATTACCAAGTTCATTCAGCAGTATGACCAAAATCTGGAGCAAAGGCTACGGGAATCTGCTCTAGCTGGTGGTGAACAACTCGCCGCGCAGTTGCTTGAAGAGTTGAGCGACTGGGAACCAGGACGCAAGCCAGTCCAGTTCAAAAAAAAGATGCAACGCCATCTGATGAAGGTTCAGGTTTTGCTAGCGAATGCTGACCCGGAGGCTGGCAGCAGCTTGGAGGCGATGATGGCGCACTTAGATTCTATAGTTAACGATCCGGCGATTGAGTCTAAGAATCTGGGTTCTGATACGCAAAGTCTTTTACAGCAAAAAATGCAAGAGATCCGCATCAAGTTGTTAGATGAACAACGCAATCTACAATCACTTGCGGCTGACGACGTGGGCTTATCGAAAGCTACCGTGATGTCGTTTAAGTTCAGGTAAAAAACAGTCTTGGGCGGAGTGCATTCGCTCAAGACTGCTTGCCAATGGATTTAATACATAGTTTCCAGAATAACCCAAAAAGGATATCGCACCCGTACTATTTCTCAAACCAATTTGAAAGCCTTGGAGCTAAAAATGTCACATTTCTCAACAGTTAAAACCAAGCTTGCTAACCGTGAATGTCTAGTACAAGCTTTACAAGATTTGAAACTGAATCCGCAAGTTCACGAAATAGCACAGCCACTAAAAGGATACTACGGTGGTTCTCAAGGGCAAAGTGCTGAAATCATTGTGTCTGGTCGCACCATAAAAGCCCGTGCAGACATCGGGTTCAAATGGAACACCTCAAGCGGCGTGTACGAGGTAATACACGATAGTTATGAAACAGTTCCGAAGTTGGGACAAGACTTTTTTAGTAACGAGTTGATATTGGTTTACGGTAAACGTTTGGTAAGAGCTAAAGCTGCCGAGTTACAAGAAAGGTTTGGTGAATGTGCGATCGCTGAAGAAACCAACGGGAGCGTGCAAACTCTACGGCTGACTTTTGCCGGACATCAGGAAGTTCAACAGTACGTGAGGAGATAAACATGGAACGCTCAATACTGATTCATTTTGACAAAATCACAGGTGAAGTTCGTGTGGAAGCGGAGGGCTTTGAGGGTTTGAGTTGTTTATCAGCTACGCAACCATTTGAATCCGCTTTGGGAGTTGTGAGCGAGAGCGATCGCACGTTTAAAGATGAAGCTCAAACCCAACAACTTTGGACTAAGAACAGCAGCCAAACACGTTTGCGTCAGTAATCAGTCATCAGTTGCCAGTCTTAACTCGGCTGGTAACTGCTGATCATAAAGGCTTCGCCATTTCACAAATGAAGTAGTTGAATAATTGACATGAAACTCTCAAATCTTCTCTCCACACTCGATTCACAAATCCCGATCGCCGCAGTTGATGTCCTGTCCCCCGATGAGGCAACTATCATTCAGTGGCTGACAACCGAAGCTAAAGAAAAACTCAACAGTCCAGTTTTCTTTTGGAACCTGGGAGTATCCAGCCTGGAGCAATGCCTGATTGCACCGGATGGTGGACTGGTGTTTAAGTCAGTGCCAGAGTACAAAAGACCGCCCCACGCTGATCCAATACTCTTCGTTTTCGACTACATCAATAACTTTGATGGTGCTGGGGTGTTTATTCTGGGAGACATACACCCCTTTGTTGGCAAAAATTCCCCACAAATGAGTTGGGAAATCCTTACCAGAGTGAAAAACCTTTACCATCGGCTCAAACCTACAGAAAAACGGATCGTGCTGCTGGGTCAAAACATCGAACTGCACGAAACTCTTGTTAGGCTGATCCCCTGGTGTGAAGTGCCACTGCCTAGTATTGATCAAATTCAAGACCATTTCGAGTCATATCTGGTTTTTCTTGAAGAATCTGCTACTGAGCAGGATGTCACATTTCGAGTGTCCCTGAGTTATGAAGAAAAAGAAACCTTTGCACGGGCAGCGCTGGGATTAACGCTAGAAGAAATCAGTGATTTTTTGCGGCTAACTGTCAAAGAGCGTCTGAGCCGGAATAGTATTTTGATTGATGCCACAGTTACGCCTCTAATAGTCGAGTACAAAACTCGGCTGCTGGCTCAGATGGGAATTGAGTTGGGCAAACCTGCTACAATCCCCTTTGGCGGACTCGATTTACTGCGCGAGTGGCTTCATAAGCGGCGGCGACTGTTCACCCAAGAGGCGCGTGAGCTGCATCTGCCGCAACCCAAAGGCGTATTGTTGGCGGGGCCTCCCGGAACAGGTAAGTCGATTTGCGCCAAAAACATTGCAACCATACTCAATTTACCACTACTCCAACTTGATATTGCGTCCCTCCTTGGTTCTTTGGTTGGTGAATCTGAAGGTAATGTTCGCCGTGCCTTGAAAACAGCCGAAGTGATTGCACCCTGCGTTTTATGGATAGACGAAATAGAAAAAGCTTTGTCTGGTAGCGGCGACACAACGGGTGTTTCCCAGCGAATCCTGGGAAATCTGCTCACATTTATGAGTGAGTGTACGGCTGGCGTGTTTGTTGTAGCTACTTGCAACGACCCGTCAGCACTACCAAGTGAACTCAAAAGGAAGGGACGCTTTGATGAAAATTTTTTTGTTGACTTACCAACCGAACCGGAGCGATGTCAAATCCTGAAAATTCACCTGGAGCGTTTTGGCATTGTGGTCGAAGGCGAATATCTGGAAGCGATCGCTGCAAACACCGCAAAGTTTTCAGGAGCCGAACTGGAAACCCTAGCAGCAGAAGCGGCACTACTGGCGTTTGACGAAGGGCGACCGCAGCAAGTGACGCTGGGAGATTTAGAGAATTGCAGCCATTCCATTACCCCGCTTGCCGTTACTGATGCTGCTGCTGTGGAGCGAATGCAAGCATGGGCATCCACCGCACGACGGGCTAGTAGTCCTGTGGTTGCGGCGAAAACTCAATCGCTACGTGCTGCTAAGTTTCGCAATATGAACTGATGAAAAAGCGATTGTCTCCTGATTTTATGGGGGCGATCGCTTTTTAAAATCCAACAATCAGTTAAAGAGAAGGTGAAAAAAAGATGACAACAGATTTAGTAACTTACTACGGTCAAACAGACTTGATTAACCGACTGGTTGATAATTATGGTACATATTTGGAGAAATTAGACAGAGAAACAAAATTGTTGCTTCGGACGGTGTTAACAAATTATGTATTTATGCGAGAAAGGCATGAGCCGAGCAGTTACACACTAATAGAAGCTTCTAGGGATGCACTTTTTGTCACATTTCTGGGTATGGATACGCCACAACTTTTGGTAGATATTTGCTCACAATTAAATGGGCTAACAACACACGAAGCGGAAACAATACTTGAAGCACTACAACATCAAATTAGATGGGGCAATGCCCAGAAGTTAGCGAGTTAACTGGGTTAAAAACATGGAAATCTATTTAGTGTATGTTGATGCTATCCAGAACAGCAATAAGTTCTGGGCAGCTATTGTCGAAGATGGTAACTTAACAGTGCAGTGGGGCAGAGTCGGTTATAAGGCGCAAACCAAAATCCACACATTAGCCAATCATCAAAGAGCCATTGCTAAATTTCATAATCTGGTAGCAGAAAAGAAATCCAAAGGTTACAGCGAAAGCCAGCCAGAGATTGATGCTAGCCGCAGTGTTGCAGACATTAGACGAGCTATTCAATTGTTGAATATTATCCGTCCGGCTGTTGTAAACATGAATTTTGGTGATAGCTACATATCTGCTCTTAATGAGTATCTGAAAATTGTCCCAACACCTTTGGGGATGCAGATAAATTATCACAGAGTTTACCGCACAGTAGCAGATATTTACTATCAGCAAGAATTACTCAATTCTCTGTTAGCAACTCCTGCACCACAAGTTCCTGTGGTGGCTCTTGGTCATGCCCCTGAAGCAATTACAGAAATCAAGGTTGTCAGTCTCAAGACTATCAGTAAAAACTTCTGGCGACATTTGTAAATACAGAGAGCATGACTAGTTTTTAACTAGTTATGTTCTTAATTTTTCTGCCTAAACACTTACTCGCATTGTCAAAGAGAAAACATTATGCCGAGAAAATCCACTCATCCCGCCCCTGCTGACCATTCCTCATTGTGTCTACAGTATCTCCGTCGTTGTGGGGGTAGCGCTCGATTGTGCAGTATCAACTTTAGCCTCTGTGTCATACAAACATTAGTGAATCGAAAGCTGGTAAAAGTGACAAATACTGGTGCAGGTTTTTTTGTGGAGTTGGATGAAGCAAAATGAAGATCCATAAAATAACTCATCAATCATCTTTGCCTTCAAACACTCGTAATAAATTAGTTCTTCGTCGGACTCGAAAAAGATTTAACCCCAAAGTATTCATTGACCGCACCATAGAAAAAACTGCAATCGCCTCTCTGCTTTTAACTGGGTTTTTAGGAGTAGGAGCAATAGGGTGTTGGGGGCTGGAGATTATTGAGACTAATACTAATTCCAACATAATCATCTCTGGTTGGGAGTACCAGAAAAACAGAAGTCTTGGAGCTATGTTGGTCAGTTTTTCTGCATTCTTGGGCAGTTCTTTAGTGGGAGCAAGCCTCAGTATTCAACGAGATAAATTTTAGGATAGTTAACGGCAATGAAAGAGTACAAAACTAAACATGGCGGCTACAAAATTGAGACTACCGAATCATCAGATGGCACTGTAAATGTTCATGTGGGAAAAACAGGACTGCTAAAAACAACTTGGGCTACTCCTACGACTCAAACATTTGATAATCATACCCAGGCTGTTCGTCACGCCAAAAATGCTATTGATAACGGCGAAATCGATTCAGTTTTTCAAGGTTAAAACACTAATGGAAATCAAGTTAACTACATTAGAGATTCGGACTATCTTACAAGGCTGTCAACATACATTGCGGCTTGTTGGCAGTAGCCGAGATTATCGCAACATTCAGTCTTCGCAGTATTTCTCTACATCAAAAAATGTGGTGCTAAATGATGCGTTCAATATTTTAGGAGAAATAGTGGATGCAATTGATCAGGTGGAGCAAATTAATCAACAAGGAAAACCTGAATATGGAGCAGGAAATTAAAAATGCAGTCGGTTTGCGTAGCCCAGAACTGGTAATAGAGTCAAAATCGGAGCCGGAGCCGGAGCCGGAACCAAAACCAACAGTAACGATTTATGATTTTGCCGCTCTGTTATCTAAGCACGAACCACCCAAAAAACAGCAATAAATATGAAACGACCAGTTTTTCTCTCTTGTATTAGTGCAGTAGCAGCAACAATTATTTGTGGATATTTCGGCACTCAATATCTCGGCAGAAATATCATGTACGTTATTAGTGGAGCAATAGCCGGGACTGGGATCACAGCATTCATGGTTGACCGAATTACTGGTCAAAATGAAATTGACCAAGTTATGTTGCGCCGACCTCGACCTTTAAATAGACCCACCAGTTGTATAGGTTGCAAATACTATCACGGGATCTCTTACAACGGCTCCCCTTTAATTTGTTCTGTTCATCCCAAAGGCATTGAGAGCGCGAAATGCCCCGATTGGCAAGGCTTTCAACTATCTAAAGAAGGAGCAATAACATGACGTTAACCTTAGACAATCGCTCTCAAAACAAAGAATCGTCTCTGACACAAGCATTACGGCAAATACAGCAGTTAAACTCCAAAATTGCTGTGTTAGAGCGGCAGCATCAAGATTATGTGCATCAGCAACAGAATTTGATTGGTGCGATTGCTGAAATCTGTGTTTCTCCAATGCAGGAAGTACAGGCGCTGCGTATTCTGATTTATCGGGGAGAGAGGGAGTGTCGGCGGTACTTGCGTTCAGTGTTGGTTAAACAAAGTCAGGCTTAAAAATGACCATAGGGGAAATCATTTGCCCAGTTCATATAAAAGAGCCAAGCATAAATTAAAGCGATCGCCGCCGGACAAAGAGGCGATCGCTTCTGCCAGAAATGGCAGTTACCCCAAAACTTAACTTTTGAGCTAAAGTATGAGCGCACAAACTGAAGAAATCAAAGAACTTGACCCATTAGTTTTTTGTGAAATTTGGGGATTAAGTTTTGAAGAGGCATCAGGATATTTAAATATTAGAGCCAGAACAATGACAGCTTATGCCTGCAAAAAATCGTCTAGAACTCATCGTCAACCATCTTCGAGAGTAAAAGCTTTAGCCGCAATACATCATAATAAATGGTTGAAAGAAGGTAAGAGTTTTCGCCCCGAAGGAGCTTGGTAAATATCCCACTGAAAATTTCTAAGTTATCAACAAAGTTGTCAACAAAGTTGTCAACTTAGTAGCTTGAACCGCTTGGCGCGGTTTTTTATTATAAAAGAGCAAGGTCAATAGACAGTCAATGGCTCAGTCAGATCCAGCTGTTGATCCAAACGCCCAAGAATTTCCTGTGGATATTAGCGATCGCTTAGAAAAGCTGTTCAGTTTAGCGCAAGCAACCCTCGACAAATCGAAGCTGTTAGGAGGTAGCGGCAATTTGGCAAATATACAGACGGCTGCCATAGAAAGTGTAAGTGAGCAATTACATCTTGCTGGAGTTAGCCGGGAAACGTTTAAAGCGTTCTTGGACATTGTGGCAGGTAAGACTGTTGCCCAAGCATTGGCAGTTCATCAATTTGAGCAAGAGTTATTCGATGAAATAACCAGTGAGCTTGATGTTCGTTCATTGCAGCGAAGGACAGAGCAAGGCTTTGATGAAATAGCGTTTATTTATCAATTGGCCAAAAATCCTGAAATCAGGCAACAAATTACCCAAGAGTACGGGTTAAAGACTGGGGATGAGGTAAAACAACAAGTTCAAACCCTCATAACTGGTGCAACTGTTGGTTTTGACCCGAAAGCATTTTTAGACGAATTAGGAGTGCCGACATCAGAAAAAAAGTCTACACGCCCTACGACAATTCAGGATCTGAAAAATTTGACACGCTCTTTGTTGAGCGAGAAATTCCAATCTCCAGCTTAAAATGGCCCAAGTTATTCAAGGAGAATCTTTTCGGATTCTCAGTCATTTTTTTTCTAGTTTGCATTGGGCTGTCTGTTTACGTTCGTGTTATTAATGCACCACCACCCCAGACAACACAAACTATCGACGGGCAACAACCGTAAAATATTCCGGCTGAGTGGCAATGAAATACCAGAAGCAAGCGATGTTGGGATTATTGGGCATGGGGTTAATCGCAAGTCCTTGGTTATCACAACTGCCAGCCCAATTCAAGACTTACGACAGTGGCATTGCTATTCGTGAGTCTGAAGAACTAGAACGCATTAAAGCCGAGCAAAGGGCAGAAACCGCCGACAAAGTTAACTCTCTTGGAGTTACGCCCTCATTCAGTAAGTTACGAATCAGGAACTATCTAGACTCAAAAAAACGTAACCCAAGACCTGACACTACAGGTTATTTAGAAGATGAGACAGTTTTTGTGTATGACTCAACTGGTTTATGTATTGGACGAATTGAACAGAGGCAATGGAAATGGAAATATCGATTCAAAAATGCTTGTAAGAATTCGCCGCTATTTAAAGATTCATTCAATTGATTTATGAAATATCTCACTCCAAACAAATCTAATTCACAACCAAAACCAGAATCATCACCACAAAAAGAGCCGAAAAAAGGAGGGAGTGACTACTTAGAATTATTAGCTCGGTGGATTGTGGCATTAATCTCACTGCCAGTCATCTTTATCTCACATATCATTGCCCAATTTGTTACCCCAGGCACACCCGGATACAAGCTTGTTGGTGCAATTGGTTTCTGGATTGGCACACTCCTTTCTACTGATAGCATCTGGCAGGTTTTATTTCAGGGAAAACCGATTTTTCCCTGGTTTG
The DNA here is from genome assembly GCF_034530915.1 of Nostoc sp. DedQUE09. Classification (NCBI taxonomy): domain Bacteria; kingdom Bacillati; phylum Cyanobacteriota; class Cyanophyceae; order Nostocales; family Nostocaceae; genus Nostoc; species Nostoc sp. DedQUE09. Next base: position 70,820 of record NZ_JAVRCE010000006.1, on the reverse strand, counting down.
AAACTGAATGGGTTGGCTGGTTTGGTTGGTTACAACTCCTATTTAATCCCTTGTTTTGGATTAGCTTTGGTATCTCTGCACTTGTTCAGGTGATGGAAGCTCGGACATTACGTGGTGTGCGGCTCGTTTCTGGTAAGAGCCTCTAGAAACTAGAGGGATATGACCAGAGTACAAATCTAAAGTCACTTTAGAAATGTATAACTGTTCTTTTGATGTAGGTGAGCTAAGTACCCTAGAAAGGCAAGTCCTACCCTTGAGGAGACAAGTGACTCCCTATCTGCCCACAGTGACCGTACTCGGAATTACGGAGGCTGAAGCTGGGAACAGGACGCAACCAGAGCCTAAGCAGGAATGGCACACTGGCGTTAATGGGGGGATGACATGGGTAAACAAGTCCTAGAAAAGTGTCTTAAATGTAAGTTGCAACCTGAACAACAAATGCAGGCTTCATCCTCTTATCCTCACAGTATCTGCCGCGGATAGCTGTAATCTCTGAGGAGAGGATAGGCAAATTGGACTACCCTAAATCATCAATTAATCAAAGGAATGGAACGAGTAAAAACGGTATAAGGGTCTGGGGAAAGGTCGAAAACCCTAGTAGGTAAGACGAGCTACGGAACTCCCTTATATCGGGTAGGACAGAGCGTAACTGCTCTGAGGTATTCAGAAAACATTCAAAGGAGTTAGAGCATGATTAGGCACAGTAGAAATACTAGTGAATCTTGGAAAAATCTCCCCTGGAAGCAATTTCGCAAAGATTTATTCCGCCTACAAATGAGAGTGTTCAAAGCTGTTCGAGTAGGAGACAAGCGCAAGGCTAGGTCACTACAAAAGCTGATTCTGAAGTCCAAAGCAGCTAGGTTTCTGGCGATACGTCAAGTAACTCAGTTAAATGCTGGTAAAAAGACTGCGGGTATTGATGGAAAACTTGCCCTAACACATGAGGAAAGATTCAACCTTGAATTATTACTCAGACAACCCTATTGGTATCACAACAAACTTAGACAGATACCAATTCCAAAGAAGGACGGTTCCATAAGATACCTCAAAGTACCCACTATTGCGGATAGAGCTTGGCAGTGCCTAGCAAAATATGCACTAGAACCAGCACATGAAGCAACTTTTCATGAACATAGCTATGGTTTCCGTCCGGGCAGGAGTGCCCATGATGCCCAAAGACAGGTGTTTCAAAACCTAAACTCAAAAGCCAACGGCATCACCAAAAGAGTCCTAGAACTAGACATAGAAAAGTGCTTCGACAGGATAAACCACACAACCATAATGGATAACCTTATTGCTCCCAGAGCATTAAAGGAGGGAATAATCCGAGCATTAAAGGCAGGAGTAAACCCAGAATTCCCCGAACAAGGTACACCTCAAGGTGGTGTGGTTAGCCCACTTCTGGCAAATATAGCCCTAAATAATATTGAAGAATTACATCAATATCACGGCATCAAGGGACGCAGGGTGACACCTGACACACCAAAGAAGGACATCAAAAAAGCCTGTGTACGCTACGCAGACGATATGGTGTTCTTCCTAAGACCAGAAGACGACGCAGAAGAGTTACTGAATAAAATAAGCCAATTCCTAGCAAAAAGAGGATTAAAGGTAAGCGAGAAAAAGACCAAACTGACCGCTTCGACAGATGGATTTGACTTTCTAGGTTGGAATTTCAAAGTACAACAAAACAGAAAGCTCAAATGTGTTCCCTCAGAGGAAAACTACAAAGCATTCCGTAAGAAAGTCAAGAAAATCGTCAATCACTCGAATTATGGTGCTAAGGTGAAAGCCCAAAAGCTTGCACCTATTGTTAGAGGATGGAGACAATACCACAAGTTCTGCAAAATGGACGGGTCACGGTTCTCACTGTGGTACATGAGTCACAGAGCATTCAGGGTATTTAACAAAGAAACCAAGCAGGATAAAAAATCATCCGTAAAGCTGGCTAAACAAGCCTTTCCTGCCGTTCCTTACTCCGAATTTGCCCATGTCAAAGTAAAAGGGAATAAATCACCCTTTGATGGAGACTTAGTTTATTGGACTGAAAGGAACAGTAAACTATACGATGGAGCAACCTCAAAACAATTAAAGCAACAAAACCATACTTGTGGATACTGCGGTCATAAATTGACCTCAGAAGAAAGGGTACATCTACATCACATAGATGGCAATCATGGAAACTGGAAGACTTCTAATCTAATGGTAGTACATGAAAGCTGTCATGATTATATCCACATGAGCAAAAGATAAAGGGGAATTAACCGATACCTTCATGCGCGAAAACCCGTTAACCAGTTAAAACTAAAGTCACTTTAGTTTGGGGATGATGGAGCAGGTTAAGGAACTTATTATCTAAGAATATCGGAAGCTGGATGAAATGAAAGTTTCATGTCCAGATTTAACAGAGAGGTGCGGAGGGTAATACCTCCCATCGACTCTACCAAAGACCCAAATCAAGCCAAGCATGAGTTTGAGGAATCAAAACAATACACACTCGGCAGTAAACCGAATGGGAATATCGACCTGACAGTGGCATTGTGGGGTGATTACAAGAGGGCTGGCATGAAAGAACGTCATACAGGTGGAGCGATCGCACTATTTTTCTGGGTACTAGACATCACCACCACATTCGTTGGTCGTAATCCTTTCCGTTACACTAATCCAGCCGCAATTTTGGGTTGTTTTGCTTATAACTGTGCCTCAATGATGGCTGGTGAGATTGGTTACAACATTTGGAAATTAACTAAGTAAGAGAAAAGAACATGCAGCAACAAATACCAATACTAGGAACAAAAGAAACGGCACTTTTACGTGGCGATTACCCCAGTATTGAGTATTTGGAAGCTGGGAATACTGCCTCTTGGTTACAGGAGCGTCAAGACCAGTTATTAGTCCGCGCCAAAGATGAGCGTAATGGCATGAATCTTGCTAAGTTCATTACTTTAGCGACGGCGGCGACTGGTGCTGTTTGCTATGCTACATCTCCACTTGCTCCGCTCGGTGCGATGGTTGCAGGAGTGGGGTACTTATGGTCAATTGTTCAGGACTTAAACGATACCCATCAATTTGCACCAATCCCTTTTATACGTGGTGGCTTTTTTGAATTCCTCTCGGCAATGGGAGATAGTGTTGCTAGGGACGAATACTTTGCGAACAAAAATGAACTGGCTGACTTGATGCTGCATCTGGAGCCAATGTCTAAGTATGAGTTTGCCATGCTCAAGCAATCATCTCATGTGGTGTGTGAATACCTGAGCGCTGTTGAGCCAGGAAAAAGATTTTACGCTTACCGTTGGTTACTTGATTGGTTTATTCAGCTACGTGGGCAGTTTCCCACCCGTGAGCAATTGTCTGGGCATTTAGCGCAAGTGACAATTGACCCGCGAGTTAACTACCAACAAGTAACAGTTATTCAAGAGGCGATACAACCACAAAATCTTGGTATCCCACAAGCTCGATTTGCTCAATTACCAAATCATGCTGTGGGAGCAAGGTTTGAAGAGGAAACGGGGCACAGTGCTGGGAGCTTCGGGGAAATTTCTCCCATGCCCTCTGCTAAGGTGCAAAGTGCTTCTTCCCCTCCAGTCAACACCGATATCTCCACCTACACCACTAAACCCCAAGTGCAGTATGACCTAATCGCTCACATTGCTAAAAAAGTTACCAATATGCTTTGGGTTGGTGTCCCTGGTTCTGGCAAAGGCATCACTATTAGCAATGCAATCGACGCTATCAAGCGACTGCATCCTGAAATACACATCTTTTATATTGACCCAAAAGGTGACGAGAAAGAAACCGGTTATTTCAAAGGTCGTGTTGATACTTTTAAACGGGCTAAAATCTTAGAAATGTCTCCGGTCGAAGCCGTTAAATGGGTCAAAGAATGCTTTACCGAATTTCAAAATATCTCTGGCTCCAAGTTGATTATTTTAGATGAAGGTACGGCTGTTTGTTCCAAGTTCAAAAATACCAAGGGTGAAATTGGTTGGCTCAAGGACAAAATCATCTCTTACTGTTCCTGCGGTGATAGTTCCGGTTGGCATTTCTGGATTGTCGTGCAAAATCCCCATACTGACGATTTGGGCATCTCTGGTGGACTGCGATCGCAGTTAACTTCTGTGGCGTTAGTTCATCCTGATAACGTTCCAGCTTACAATGCCATGATTGCCACACAGTTAATCCCCAGCGATCGCAAGATTACTTCAACCCAAGTGATGGAGATTGCTGCACAATCACCAGTCGGTCGAGCAGTTTATTACGGCGGCATCAATGAATGGATACCAATGCCTCTGTTAAAGAATTTCTCTGGTTATGACCGGGATACCAAAAACTTTATTGACTCTGCATCAAGTAATAAGCAAACCTCTCAAGCTGAAACTAAGGAGTCTTGCACACCAACAACCCAAGCTCAACAAATGTTGGCGCTCTTAGAGAAGACGAAAGCTAATTCAATTGATGAGTTTATCCAAACCGAGTTGAAATTAGACGGAGTTCCACCAGAGCTAATCCGTTTGGGAATTGAAAAATTACTCCAAAATTCTCCAATTAAATATAAGTTCAACACTTGGAATAATCAAAACTGAGAATTTACATCAGGAGAAAATATCCAACCGAGCCTTTCATCGGAAAATTTCAAGCCGTTTTGATAATAACCCATTTCGACTTTTTGATATTGTTTAGATATTTGTCAGCGTAGCGGAAAGCTGCTGTCTTATCGTATTTCGCTATATTCAGTGCTTGTAACAATACAGATAAAGGAATTGCAACCTGTGTGAGCTTTTCGGCTAATATTACTGACTCTTCTTCTGTTGCTGCTACTGTTGCTTCTAATGGCTCAAATTTTATTTGCTTATTTATACGGTTATCTAACATTGCAGTATCAGCCATAAATGCACCTTCAAAACTTATATAATGCAGTTTTACTGAAAGGCAACATTGAATGAATCCGTGTTTGTGCGGGACTTATTAATCAGCTAACTTCATGAATCCGCACAATTGCTGTAGCGAGCGCATCTTGATTAAAAATCTTGTTCGCCATCTTTTTCCAAGATGGCAATTAATTCCAGCACTCGCATATTTTCTCCTGTCCAAACTCTATCTAGTAACCGCAAATTTTCATAGGGTTTTCGCACGAAAAAAAACTGCGTTTGATCGCTGATTATGACTCAACCAGGATTTAGAAAGATTGTAAAAAATTGACCCGCTCTCTAGTATGCCCTTCTCGAAAAGCCACTACTCGGATAAGCATTAGGCATTGTCATTGCCGCCATTAACTGGTATGTCGAAATGCAATACGTCTTCGCGCTCGCCCAACTTTGTATAAAGTTTAATGGCTGGATCGTCACCGATATCCGCCTGGACGAAAATGACATAAGCTCCACATGCTGCTGCTACTTCTTGAAGCTTCTGAATTAATGCCGTTGCGATCCCCTGCCGTCGGTGTGCGGCGGCAACAGCTAGATCGTAGATGTAAATCTCGCTGCGCTCCTGCTCGAACTTTTTAAGCTCGTAGGCAGTCAGACCGCCAACGACCTCACCTTCTTTCAATGCGGCGATCGCAATGAAGTAGTCACTATCGAGCAGTTGCCGCAGGTAGTCTGCACTAGGGGGATTTCCATAGGTCTCCACCTGATCGAACGCCTCACCAAAGGTCGCTAATAGAGCCTCCATTAATGCAACGTCCTCTGGCACGATCTGTTGAATGCTTAAGTTCATTGGTATTTCCTAAGCTATATTCCTGCTGAACGGCTAAATTCTGCTCGTTCATACAATATCAGATGAAAGGGCTAAACCCAAAAATCTGTTGATTATCGTTTGCTGTTATGGCTGCGTTTGGGGTGCAGTTATTGGAATTGCGACCTTATTTATCAAGCCCAGCGTCACTTTAACGGCGATTGGGTTGGGTTTTATGGCTGGAGCGTCTGGGAAATTATTGGTTCAAAAAGAGGAATAAATCATGGAGCACAGAATCATTGGTTTAAGCGGCGGATGTCTGCCGATTCTTAAAATTAAAAATTGTTAGTGATGCGTTAGCTAATTTTGTTGAAGATAAAAGGGGTATAGCTAATATCTATATCCCTGCTGATGACAATCCTCAAGGACAAGAAATGCTTGACTTTGCTGAGACGGGGCTTTATCGCCTGATCTTCAAGTCCCGTAAACCAGTTGCAAAGCGGTTCCAACGCCCTTATCTTTCATAAATCGCTGCCTTTTTTAGGGCGCACTAGCAGCCGCTCTCTGCCTTTCTTTTAGTCAAAAAAATACTTGTTTACAAATAAATTTGTAAATACTGATTATATAAATTACAGCTTGGTAATACGCTATTTCCTTGCAATTTTATCAGTCCAAGACTGTGCAATTTAAATTTAGTTACTGTCGGTAGTTTAGCAGACTTATTAATAATTACATCTTTCATTGCATTTGCTAATTCCGGATTCTGCGTAAGAATTAAACTTTGGCGACGTAGATGGTCTGCGTAGATACTCGATGAACTTGTGGGATTTTGTAGGATCTGTGTTAAAGTAACGTTTTTATTGGCTATATGATAAAGGCTAAAACGTACTAGAAATGGATGTCCACCCACTAGCATCATTAATTTTTCAACTTTCGTTTCATCCAAATCTAGTTTATACCTTTGAACTAAGTCCAAAATCTGTTTATTATTAAATTCAGGTAATTCTATAGACAACCCTACATTAAACGGCGATTGATTAATATCAAGAGGAACATAAACTTCTGTAGAATGTACAATCACCAATCGCAGTCTTTTCCAAACCTCTCGCCGTTTGCCTTCTTCGTGTAAAGCGCGTAGCAATCCAAAGAAATCTCGGTAAATTTCGGGATATTCAAAAACTTTATCAACTTCATCCAAACCAAGGGTTAGCGGCTTATTAATTGTTGGTAGTAGATATTCCTCAAAATAGGCTTTACATGCCATGCTACTACCCAACATTTCCGCTAAATCCCAATATTCACTAAGTTTATTGGGGATATCTAAAGCTAAACTAACACTTGCACAAAACCAGCGTAAAAACTTATCTGAATTAACGAAAATCTCTTGGGCTGCAAGTTGGAAATCTAAGATGACGGTACAATCCCCTTGAGAATGGGATTCATTAATAACCCTTGCTAGAAGAGACGTTTTACCCATCTGCCTTGGCGCTTTAATTCTAATTAAAGCACCGGGTTTATGAATTTGTTCATAACATCGTTCTTCGATTGGGGAACGCTTGATATAAAATGGTGAATCTAATGGTACTTGCCCGGATGGATGCTCTAGAGAGTGGGATGAAAATATTTCTTGAGTTTCTTTGTTATTTTCCTCTACAGTGCCTACTAAGGGTGATAAAAATATATTTTTCCCACTTTCTACTGTTAAATCAGTAGTTAAATCAGCAATATCTTGCCATTCCAGCCCTAAAACACGACAAATTTCTCTAAAGTTAAGGTAATCTACAGCTCTGCCATTAAGAAAACTGCTGATAGTAGATTGAGATATTTGCAAATGTTCTGCCAAATCAGTTTGACGAATATAGCCATTACGCGGTAACGCTGACTTTACCTGTGATATTAATTCAGGACGTACTCTAACCGAACGTGGCATTTTTGATATTACAACTGCTCATTTTCTATTTTTTGCAAAATTTTCAAATATTCAATCTCACTACAAAGTCGATACCTACTCGATATACCCCTATGCGAACTCAAGTGTAGTCAAGGTTAAATCGGAGCAGTAGGGATAAGGTTCGAGGTGTAGCCTGTGAACGCTAGTCCTACTTTAACTGAAAATCTTTCCGGATTATATAATTATGAAATTTGCCTTCCCTATACCTTCCTTATTAGCTTATGCATCATCTATTTTACTACTAGGTTTTTCAATACCATTAGTTGCACAAATACCAGATGATAATGCTTCTACTGAGTGTCAAACTCTTAAGCCACTACATCTTAATACAGTAAACGATTTCATAGGCATGGGACACTTTCAAGAGGACTGCCAAAAAGACTCACTCGCTGCGGTTTCTTCTTTCACGCAGGCAATTCGGCTCAATCCTAAAGCTGAAGAACCCTACTACCATCGTGCAAATGCTTACGCTGTAATTGGGAATTACAAAGCCGCAGTGGCAGACTATACTGAAGTAATCAGGCAAAATACAGGTAAATTTGGTTTTAGTCGTCCTGCATATTGGAATAGGGCTAGGGCTTATGAAAAGTTAGGCGAAAGGCAAGAAGCGATTTCAGATTTGACTCAATTAATTGGTGATAGTAGTCCCAATGCTGAGGAGTACTTTTTTAGAGGCAATATGCACCGGGATTTAGGGAACAAAGCAAGTGCAATTGCAGATTATAAAGCAGCAGAAAAACTTTTTCAGCAATATCTAAATGGGGTTTTTGGAACTGGTCAGATGGATTCCAGAAATCAAAATATGTTAAATCAAACCAGAAATGAATTATCCCGCTTGGGGGTAAATATTGCAGTCCCGCAGATTACAACTGGTACTATTTTAAAATCAATCGCCAAAATAGAAGTCGAGCGAGCATTAAATTTAGCACGCTTTCTACCTCAACATCCAACGATTCAGCATTTTGATACTCAACTCCAGGATTTGTATAAACAACTATCCAGCACACAACCGCAAGTAGATAAAAGTGTCTTAAAAAACTTGATAACAAATGCTGCACATGAAAAAATTAACGATTTAAAAATAGAGCGTTCACAAATGCTAATAAAATTTAATCAACAGACTCCGATGGTAAGCTTAATTGATAATCAATCAAATGAATTAGAAGCCTTAATTCGCCGAAATAGGTTTTAGTTATAAGGTATATTACGGTTTGCGTAACATACCTGAAATAATTAATAGTCCGTTAAAGTTAGTTATAACGTACCCAACGCTCTTATTATTTCTATCCAGATGCTTAATGAGCAAAACATAAAAAATGAACAACAATTTTACATATAAAGTTGGTGGAAGTTTGGCAGAAGATGCTCCCAGCTACGTATTTAGACAAGCAGATTTTGATCTTTACAATGAATTAAAACTTGGGAACTTTTGTTATATTTTTAATTCTCGACAAATGGGTAAAACTAGCTTGCAAGTTCGTACAATTAAACGACTCCAAGCTGAAGGGATCGCTTGTACTACGATTGACATCTCTGGACGCGGTAGTAAAGATATAAATCTGGAACAGTGGTATGCAGGTATCGTTTACACATTGGTTGCAAACTTTGAAATAGCTAACCCTAGCGAATTTATTAGAACATGGTGGAAAGAAAACTACGGCTTGTCGCCAATACAGCGTTTAGATATGTTTCTAGAAGAATTTTTATTAAAAAGAATCCAAGGTAAAATAGTTATTTTTATTGATGAGATTGATAGTATTTTAAGCTTTAGCTTTCAAGGGGATGATTTTTTTTCCTGGATTAGAAGTTGTTATGAAAAGCGTAATCTTAATAGTGGGTTTAATCGGATTACTTTTGCTCTCCTGGGAGTAGCAACACCTAGCGATTTAATTACAGATAAAATCCGAACGCCATTTAATATCGGTCATGCAATTCAGCTTAACGGTTTTCAATTGTCTGAAGTTTCGCCTTTAGAATCAGGGTTAGAAGGAAAAGTTGAAAATCCGCAAGCTGTTTTGAAAGAAGTTCTAGCATGGACTGGAGGGCAACCCTTTCTTACACAAAAGTTATGTGATTTATTAGTAGCTCCCCAGAACTTTATTCTTTATGAATCACTGAAAACACGGGCAGAAATTACAGAATCCGAATGGGTAAAAAATATTGTTATACACCAGGTAGTTGAAAATTGGGATTCCTTTGATGAACCACCCCATTTAAAAACAATCCAGGATAGAATTTTGATGAGCAAATATAATACAGGCGCGTTACTTGGTTTATATCAGAAAATTTTACAATTAGGACAAATTCCTGCTTCAGATAGCTCAGAACAGATAGAATTACGGCTATCTGGATTAGTTGTAGAACACCAGGGATATTTAAAGATTTATAACCAGATTTATGCAAATGTTTTTGATTTAAACTGGGTCAAAAAAGCCCTCGCCGATTTAAGACCTTATTCAGAAGCATTATCTGCTTGGTTTGGTTCAAACTGTCAAGATAATTCTAGATTATTGCGTGGTAAAGCATTAGAAGATGCAAAAACTTGGGCGGTTAATAAAAGTTTAAATCAGCAAGATTACCAGTTTTTAGCTGCCAGCCAGGAATTTGAAAAACAAGAAATGGCTACGGCACTAGCATTTCAAGAAGAAGAGAGTCGCATTTTAGCACAAGCTAACGAGACTTTAACTACGGCACAGCATCAAGCCAAACAACAAATTCGTATCGGTGGTGGAGTTCTTATTTGTTCTCTTCTTGGAGCAGCTATTGCTTTTGTCGGAGCAACTATATCAACTAACCAATTACGAGAAACCCAGTTAGGTATAAGATTAGAACAAGCAGGAATTACAGCCCTAAAACAGTTTGAAACAAACCAAATTGAATCTTTAGTCACAGCTATGGATGCAGGGCAAAGGTTAAAAGAAATAGTAAAAGATGGACGACCTTTAGAAAAATATCCTGCAAGCAGTCCAATTTTTGCTTTACAAGCGATACTTAATAATATTCATGAACTCAAGCGATTTGTTGCCTACAAAGACAATATTACAACTGTGAACTGGAGCTACGATGGAAAGTACATCGTCATCGCTTCCAATAATAAAACTGCTAGTATTTGGAACTTGTCAGGTAAGCTTATAGCCGAACTAAAAGGACACAAAGACGGAGTTTTTATTGCTAACTTTAGTCCCGATGGAAACAAAGTTCTCACTACTTCTAGTGATAAAACAGTTCGCCTTTGGAACTTTTCGGGGAAACAATTGGCGATACTTAGACATCAAGAAAATGTAACTAGTGCCAATTTTAGCCCAAATGGGAAACGTGTCATTACGACTTCTGGAAATCCGCTTGTTATTCAAAGAGGTATGGATGGTAAAACCATAGTTAATATCCCTAATGATAAAACAGCCCGTATCTGGGATTTATCTGGTAACTTATTACTTCAAATTCAACATCAAGCCAAAGTTAATAGCGCCAATTTTAGCCCAGATAGTAAATATATTCTTACTGCTTCTGACGATAAGACTGCTCGGATTTGGGATACATCAGGTAAACTATTGCAAACATTCACAGGGCATACAATGGCTGTTAACAGCGCTTATTGGAGTCCCAACGGAAAATATATTTTAACTAACTCTAATGACTCCTATGTTTGGGATATTTCCGGTAAACAAATCACACGATTTAAAGTAGATGATAAATGGGTAACGATGGATGCTGGTTTTAGTCCCGATAGCCAACGTATCTTCGTATCAACACCTTACAAAACTTATGTTAGGGATTTATCTGGTCGGCTAATTAGAGAAATAAAAAATGAGAAATTACTAAATGGTGATGCAGAATTTAGTCCAGATGGTCAGCGCTTTTTTACAACCGATGATACTATAAAAGTGTGGGATATAAGAGATGAAGCTGTAAAACCGTGGGATTTATCAAGTAATTTAATCACCGAACTAACAGGGGATCAAAGTAGCCCCCGTTGGAGTCCTGATGGTAAATATATTGTTACTTTTGGACAGGATAAAATTGTTCGCATTTGGGATTTATCCAATAAAATACCAGTAACTAAAGTAGCTATCAATTCAAAAGACGCTATTACAGGAGCAAGTTGGAGTCCAAATGGCAAATATGTTGTTACTCCAACTAGAAAATCTATCTTAATTTGGAATACTGATGGTCAGCAGTTGGCAAGATTTATCGGACATGAAGATGTAGTTAGTAGCGCTAATTTCAGCCCTGATGGGAAAAAGATTGTCACAGCATCATCTGATAAAACCGCTCGTGTTTGGGATACATCGGGAAAACAGCTATTATTACTTTCTGGACATAAAGATGGAGTAGAGTATGCTGCTTTTAGTCCAGATGGCAAATATATTTTGACTACAGCTTATGATCATAAAACTAGAATTTTCTCAGAGTCGGGTAAGTTAATAACTATGTTTAAAGCTAGAGGTATTACTTGGAGCCATAATAGTAAATATATTTTGGCTATGTTTGATTATAACGGCAAGAACTACTCTAGTTTGTGGAATATTTCCGGTGAAAAAATAGTAGAATTTCAAGGCAGTGAAAATAGTTATTTGGGTGCTAACTTCAGTCAAGATGGGGAGCGTATTGTTACGACTGATGGAAATAGAGTGAGTATTTGGAATACATCAGGTCAAAAGTTATCAGAGTTTAAGACGAATCAAGATATTTATAGTCCTAGCTTTAGTCCAGATGGGACATTAGTTATTGCTACTTCTCTAGATAATAAGGCGATTATTTGGGATACTTCTGGTAAACAATTACTGCAAATACCGCATCAAAGTAAGGTTGGATTTGCTGTTTTTAGCCCGGATGGTCAGCGAATTGTCACAGCTTCAGATGATAAAATTTATCGTGTTTGGGATATATTAGGTAAGGAACTTGCACAGTATAAGTATTCATCTACATTTATATCGCCAGTACATTTTAGCCCAGATGGTAAATATATTCTCGCCCATGTTCAGGGTAATTCTCCTGAGCAGAACCAGGTGCTGATTTGGCGGATTGACCAATTAGATGGGCTATTAGCACGGGGATGCGATTGGTTAAAAGATTATCTGAATACCCAGCCTCAAATACGGAAAAGATTAAAAGTTTGTTGGGTAAATAGTTAACCGTGTTTTAGAATATTCATTTAGGGGCAGTGGTTGCGTTAATCCCATTGCTTTTCCCTTTTCCCCTCTTGCTGCTTGTACTTTGTGTCACCTCTGATTCTTGTTCTTCCTTACTGGAGTTAACCATTTTCACCAAGGAAGAATTGAGATAACTTTGCGCTGATATGTAGAGACTTTCCCAAATCTCTTGATTACGGCTGATTTTTGTGCCCACTGTATTTCCTGCTGTTTTCTCTGACACCAAATATTTGCGGAAGTAGTTATTCCACAAGTGTTGCAGAAAATCTTCAGCGAATTCGTTAAACGGCAGAATCCATTTATAGTCCTTGTCCAAAAATACCCGATATGATGCGATTATCGGTAGTGCCAGGTCAGTTGGCGCACCAAACCCGAATGAATACTTGCTGTCAGGCAACAATGTAGTTTTACGTATATCAATTGATGCTAAATCGTTGGAACCTTTTCTTCTGGGGCTGCTGATATGGTCTTGAATAATTTCATAGAGTCTTTGCTCTATCCACAGAGCATGAGTCAAGAGAGGCAGTAAAGCCGTTAATCTTTCTCTTTCTGCGTCTGTAATATTACTTGGAAGACTCATCCCTACTGGATGTTTGGTTCGTTTATTGCCGTCGGGATTGTATTTATTTCTGTCAAGGCAGTAGAGGAGCTTCAGCAAATGGGTAACATTACACTGGGCATTTCTGGGAGCGCCGCTTTGGTTTTGATAATAGGCGATGCGGAATTTTCTATCTTCTGCTCTCTCTAACTGAGCTAAATACTGCTTGATGAATTTGTAATCACCTCTAGCGTTGACTTTGGAGCGAGAATCAACTGGCGTTGTGGTGTTGGAGGCCAGGGCTATGTCTTTGGCTGATTCTTCAGTCAATCCGATGTGGATCGTAATTTTTACCCTAGCTTCGGTTAAATCGTATTTGTAATTTTTCGCTTGCTCAAATGCTAAAACTGTATGGCCACCGTTAATAATCCCATCGCTACCCCCCTCGTTAGCTTCCAAAATCTCCAGTTCTAGCTCGGTTTTATTTCTGTTGGGCTTAACTTTATTGGCTGACAGAACGATTCCACTGTGGCGGGAGAAGAATTTTTCGGGTTCGGTTGTCAGTGAGTCGAAGACTTGTCTGTAGGTCGCGCTTTTACGGTTGGGTTCCCTGATGTTGGGTTCTAGGGGGAGGTCTGTTGGGAAGCTGTCTACATGGGCTGTGGCGATGATGCAATTGGAGTTGGCTTGAAAATGGTTATCTATCTTAATATTCCAAGTCTTGGGCATAGTTTATTTCTTCAGAACTAGAAATTCTATGTTAACCAAAACCCTGACCCTGATACCGCATTTCTCAAAATGCCGAGTCCCGTTAGAGATTGGACTACAACATATCTCAGCATTTGCTCCCGTCAAATTATTTAAACCTGCGGTAGAGCTGACACGCCTGAAAAGCTGAAATTTACAGCAACATTACGGCTAATTTGTACAATGCCTAAATCCTAGCTTAGATAAAGAGTACTTAAAACCTTTGATTTTTAGGTACTCTCTTTATCGAAAGCTCTTGTAACTATCAAGTAACAGTTTAATTGCTGCACATAAATTACAAAAACTAACTTAAGATAGACTATTATTCATACTTAAGTTAGTTGCAAAAAGTGCTAATGTTAAAAAGTTTTCTAGAACATCTACAACGCCGGCTTGATCTGTTAGTTTCACTTTAAACGCATTTATACCTATTTTCGTTACGAGAATGGCTGCTTTACTAATATTCAAAAGCGCAAGCACACAGTACTATGACTACCACCAAGATTCATTCAGTTGTCTGTATTCACTCTCGTGTTTTAGTCGTATTTTACACTCCATGCAAATGCTGGCAGTTTCGGATTGTTAGCCCCGGTGGCACGGTATTGGGTGACTATCCGATTTACTATAGTGCTGAAGCAGCAGCCAAAGCTGGGCGTGAATGGATTTATCAAAAGCGGTAAAGCGATTAATTCATTCGGTGGCAACCGTCAGTGGCAAAAGTACTCTCATCGCGCCAGCAGGAAAGTTATCACCCGTAGCCTTTAGAGAGAATTAAATTGTTCAAAGTAATGGCAGTTCACAGACCAATGACGCTGCAAATAATCTATTGCGTTTTCAGCCCCTGGCAATAGCAGAGCTTACCCATTGTCACTTTTTGCAATTCTTATCATTAGTTCTACTTTTTCTAGCAGATTCCACAGGCTTTCCACAGCTATTTCTGCTGTTTTCCACAGTTGTTTTACAAGAGAATCGGCTTCTGTTCACCCATCAGGGATTTTGTGATGGCTGTAACCATCAGTCTGCTTTACTGAGTTATTGTTACGCAAGGTAAAGAAAACCTGCTCCTAACCCTCATTTTCACGTAATTATTTATTTTTTCTATATTTCTCTTTAACATTTGGCAACATTGACAAACCGAGCCAATCAGCACACAATAAATCGACTAGCCTTTGTCGTCCGTTCCATTTTGAACATCAGCTGTATAAAAATATTCAGTTGTTAGTGCAGGTGGTTTGGCAAGCGAGGAACGGGGTGAAACAGTACAAACGCTGCATCACCTCTAGCTTATTGTCTCTATAATTTGCTCTTTCGGAAGCTTTGATCGGATGAACTCAACCCAAAACATCTTTGCTACCCTTCCTGAAACCCTACATCAATCTCTCAACACCTACTTAGAAAAACATCCTGATTGGGATGAACGTCGCCTTATTACCGCAGCCATTTCTTTGTTTCTGCTGCAAAATGCTGATGGAGATCGCCGTGTTTCCCAAGTTTATCTAGAAACTCTGTTTCGTCGCAGCTAATTTAGAACAGTTAGCGCTGTTTGAAAAAGAGAATCACTTAATTAGTAACTTTTTATACCTATTTAGCTTTTTATATTTCTGTCTGAGAAAGTAAGGTTATTGCCAAATACAGGTAACGCCATTTGAGCTAAAAGCAAAGCGTCAACGCCAATCAAGCGAAGTTTAAAAACCATTTGTACTAAAAATCACTCAAAACTTTCTTTAAGATTCCCAATTCAAGCCAAGCGATCGCTAGTTAATCCACCAAATTAGTTTTATATTTTAAAGTAGAAAATATTATCCAATCTACTTTTCTTTAATCATAGGTTTTTACTCTTTATCTTCAGTAGTCAGAGAACGAATTAATTCCCGGATCACATCGGTTGCTGGTCTGCCAGTCTTTGAACAGTATTTTTCTAGCTTCTCTGCTTCACTTGATGTCAGATTGATTGTAAGTCGTTTAGCAGCCCATTTTTTGTTCATAATATTAGACAAGTTCGATTTCGCAACTACTTCTCTAATATCAATCACTTAATCTGTTACTACATGGGTATTAATAATGACTTTTAGTTTAAAATATGATGAAGCAAAGTAATATGTTTTTCTAAATAATAGTGAAAACGTAAAGTCTATTTTAGAGTATGAAGTTTCAGTCTTTTAAAAAGAATATTTATTAAGACAATATCAAGAAAGTACAGTATACTTTAAGACAAAATAGGTACTCTGGTCAAGTAAGTTTTTACCGTTTCTTAAAAAAGCATCGCATTGGCAGGATTTTGATATACATCAGCAACCATTGCCATAGCACCTTGTGGAAGAGATTAAGGCGATTAAGAAAGCGATGCCTACGGCGGGCTGCGCCTACGCAATTCAACTAGACAATCATTTGGTTCAATTGCTCCCACTTCGCCTCATATGCAATTTCTTCTACTGCTTCCCCCAGCCCGAAGCAAATACGGTTTCCTTAAAAAAGCTATATTGGCGTTGCTACTTGTTATTTAATACCAAAAATCATCGACTCAGGACCAATTAGATGCTCCTGCTTTAGTTTCTGAAATCCTACAGAACCCATCCACTTAATACAGTCAGCACCAGTATAATCAAATCCTCCCGGAGTCTCAATCAACATATTCAGACTCATCAGAAGCCCAAAAGTATTTTCGCATCGATTGTCATCAATAATAGTGTCATAGACAATAAGCGCACCCCCAGAGGGAAGTGCCTCATATGCCTTAGACAGTAACATCAGTTTTTCCTCAAGATTCCAGTCATGTAAGATATGCCCCATAACTAAGACATCAGCAACAGGTAGTGGATCACAGAAGAAGTCACCTGCAAAAAATTGTAACCGTTGGCTCAGACCATTAGAGCTAATGTATTCCTCAAAAGCTGGACGCACAACAGCTAAATCAAATCCACCTCCGGATAAATGAGGATGCGCCAATGCTACTTGCACTGGCAAGCCACCTTGAGCTGTTCCAATGTCGATGAAAGTTTTGTACTCACTCCAAGGAAACTTTGCGGTGATCGCCTTTGCCGCTCCGATGCTTAGACCAGTCATGCTTTTAAGAAAAGCCTTTAAGCGCTCGGCATCAGCATAAAGTGCAGTAAAAAAGTTTTCCCCATTCTTAGCTTCGTTTTGAGATTGTCCAGTTTGCAATCCTTGAGTCAGCGAACCCCAAAATGGATATAACCGCGTATTTGCCATTTCTAAGAAACCGCCGATATACTCAAGCTTGCCACGAACAAGAAATCGCTCAGTTTCTTGAGTATTACTGTATTGCTCGTTATGGCGTTCTAACAAACCTAAAGCCACCAAGGCATCAAAGAAATCTCGTGCTGAACGTGAATGTATCCCCAAGCCACCAGCCAGCGCTTCACCATCAAGGGGCGATGAAGAAAGCAGGGTGAACAAACCGAGTTCAACTGCTACAAGCAGGGTCTTTGCACTCCAAAAACCCATTCCTATCTGCATGATCGCGTCAGGAGTTACTTTAGTATTCATAATATTGCTCTAAAAGTTAATAAGGTAATAAGGTATGGCCTTAACCACCCCAATAACCTGCCAATTTAAAGACTACTTGCAAGATAGATGGTGAAAAAGAGTTCAAAAGTGGAACTGTAACTATCGTTGTTGCTCCAGCCGCCGCCTCATTGTAGACACTTTGCCAAACTTCTGGACCGCTAGGAGATTGTCCATGAACTTGTGTACTGACACCTAACTTTAAGCCAAGTGCAGCTAAACCAACTAGTATTGTGCGACGTTTCAACATTATTTCTTGATACCTAATAGTTCACCCTTGTTTATTGTGTAAGGTAAAGCGAAGCTTTCTTTATAAGAGTAAGGGCTACGGTTTTGCGGTGATTAGATTGCTAATGGTCAAGCAATTTATCTATGGTGCTACTTTTTCTTTAAACTGCTTTCCAGGAGAAAATGCAGGAACTCTAGTAGCCGGAATTGTCATTGGCTCATTGGTTTTGGGATTACGCCCTTCGCGCTCTGAACGTTCGCGTCGCTCGAATGACCCAAACCCAACGAGCGTTATCTTCTCCCCATCGGCTACAGCCTCGGTAACAACTTCTAAAAAAGCACTGATCACTTGATCAGCTTGCTTTTTTGTGATGTTAGCTTTCGCTGCTACAGCATCCACTAATTCCCCTTTGTTCATAAATCACCCTGAAGTATTGCCAGTATTGGAAATTTACTTTACCACTACTACCTTTTGTGAAGATAGGGGGAAAACGACTAACAATCAAGCAGCATACGAAAATTAACAATGCACAGCTACTCTTGTGGCGACTTTGAATTCAGGGGTAAACCCAGTTGAGTTTTAGGAGAGCTTGACTGATTCTATAATCACCTTTTAACTCCTAAAAATAAAAGCGTGAGCGCTCACATCTGCAATCGGTCAAATTCTAGCTAACTTTCTTTTCGGCAATCAAAGCAAATCTATGCAGTGTATTTTGTATTTCAGTCTCCAGCCATTTGCAGGTAATGAGAATGAATCCAACCAGGACGATCAGCAAGACTTTCGGCAATAACAGAGAGCATCGATTGGGGAGACGAAGGACCAAGTTTCGTTTTTAGAGCGATCGCTACTTTAACAAGGATGTGCCTATGCTTAAATCTTCATTAAGAAACAAGTCTTAATGAGATTACTTTCGATTCTATTGAGAATAAACTATTTTTATTGACATGATGCAGCCGCCCTGGGTGAAACGCCTTTTGGCAACCAGTTAAAACATTTACAATAATGTTAGGGTTTTTTATACTGCGTCTGAACCAAGAAAATGGTTAAAAACCATCTAGAACTTAGAACCAAGAGTTACTTCAAGCTTAGTTCACAACTTGCTGGATTGGATAATATGCAATTGTGTTCTTTGTTTGACAATAATGAGCCAAGCACATCAAGTTCAAGCTCGGGGCGAAATCATACCATCGTTCTTGGACAATTTAAAATTTTTGTTAAGCGCATCCCGATTACGAATATCGAATACGAAAACCTATTTTCTACCAAAAATTTGTATGACTTACCAACTTGCTTTAACTATGGTGTTGGTTCTATTGGTTTTGGTGTCTTTCGTGAACTCATAACACACATTAAGACTACTAACTGGGTATTAGAAGGAGCGAACGCCACATTTCCCCTAATGTACCATTATCGAATTATTCCGTTCTTTGGCCAACGCGAGAATATCGATATGGAAAATCATAAAAGCTTTGTGGAGTATTGGGGTAATAATGCGAGTATCGAGAATTATGTGTTAGATAGAGCAAACGCCAACTATGAATTGGTTCTGTTTTTAGAGTATATACCGTATGTTCTGGAAACATGGTTGCAAGAAAACCATAGCAAACTTCAGCAACCTCTAGATGAATTATGCACGACGATTGCCTTTTTGAGGAGAAAGCGAATTATTCACTTCGATGCACATTTTCGCAACATCCTCACTGACGGCAAACAGATATATTTGACTGATTTTGGTTTAGTACTTGATAAGAGTTTTTCGTTAACCAAAGATGAAGAATCTTTTTTTAAGCAGAACCAATTTTACGACTACGGAGAAGTCTTGCGAAATCTTGGTCATCTTATTCGCTCACGATATGATTTATGCTCTGAAAACGATAAACGCAGAATAATGGAAAAATATGAGATAAAAGAAGGTTTAAAACCTTATGAACTCGGATCTATATTACTTGACAGCATTGAGCAGATACACGCTGATGGGGTCATGAAGTTAGATGAGTTTTATGTTACTAGCATCGTCGAATACCGCAGCATTATTGCGCTGATGCAAGGCTTCTTTGTTGATATGTATAAAAATAACAACAAAGACACAAAATTTCCTCATACAAAACTACGACAGCTGCTCAAAGAGACGGGGTTTATTTCTGGTGCTAGTGACTACGGTGGATAATTGCCTTTTCTTAGGAGAATCGCCTGATAAAATTCTTTTCGATTCCAAATTTTACATCTATAGAACTAGCCCTTTCAAGGTGTGTTATTTCCCAATTTTTTCTGGTTTAGAATCTTAAAAGTTGAGATATGAGATCGATTCTTGAGATAAGCCCGCTTTATGGTTTCAATCAAAGCTGGTATTGATGCTTCAACTGCCACGGTTACATGTGCTGTAACCATTGTCAGAGATCCAGCCGATGGTGGATACATACTCTCTGCAAAATTAACTGTTGCTCTTCCTGGGGAAGACCGGGAGAAATCTGAACAGGTGGTTGCCCAAGCATACAAGCTCTGTCCCTACTCAAAAGCTATTCATGGCAATGTTGATGTGGAGGTGACGGTAGCTTGAATCATCTGGACATTATGACTATTGATAGTCAAAACTGTCCACTTCGTGGATGATTACTATGCGGTATATGAAGACAGCTGGGATTACTTGGAATTTTAGATTAAAGCATCCACCTATGTGTGAATACTCTCTTCTTATCTCAGACTGTTACTGGGCACATCTATTGCTCTGGCTACCCCATTGTTCAAAGCAATAACGCCAAAAACAACTCCTCGACCATCGTTATAGTCTACTTGATGAAAATTAGGGAATGCCCCCGCGTAACCATTCCTGCCTGCCCAATCGTTAATTGCGCGGAATCTTTCTTCCATTGTTCTTGGATTACCTAATTCAGACATCAGCACATCTATTGAGAACAAGAGCTTTTTTCACCAGGCTGTTTCATAAAAATCTGGCGATAAGCGTTGCAATCTTGGGCAAAGACCATGCCATTCGACCACTGATTGTCGCCATCCAGGGTGTTAATAAACCCCAGCATGACATTCGGCTGTTGGAGACGCGCAGAACTTCCCAGATCGCTCAGTAGACGATTCACTTCACTTTGACTCAGCAGAATCAGTTTGCTCATAAGGATCGTGTTGTAGGTTGCAGGCACCACATTGGGATTGAAGTACTCGCTGGGGTTGGTGTAGCCTGTATCGTTGATCTTCAGGTAATCGGCGTTGAAGCGTTGCAAGCTGGTATTTTCGCCGACTCCACTACCCAACACCTGATTGAAGTATTGGTCTGGGCTTGTAAGGTATTCCTTCAGTTCCTGCTTGGTCATACCGATCGCAGACTTTAGCAACGTATTCAGCATATCTTCCTTCAGTTTACGGATCGGTTCGAGAAGAAAGTCTGGTGTAATTGCGTCGATAATATCGCTGACTACACCAATAGTCAGACCGACAAAATCAGGAGCTCCTGACATTGACAATAAATGATCCGTGACATATCGCTGCAACACATTTTCCGCTTGTTGCGTGTCTGCCGATCGACCGGGGTTAAAAAACAGTGCCTTTGCCACCTCATGGCTAACCCCAGGCCAAGCCCGAAGACCACTGTCAATGTCATCCCGCCATGCTTCTTTGTAGGTGACTTGAATCCCATTAGCGGCGACGTAGGCCGCTTTTTCAGCTAGGATGGCCACTCGGCTACAACTAAAGTCCAAGGGGCGACAGGCGTTGGCGCGGCGATCATAGTCCGCTTTTTTGGCATAGTAAGCATCGATATCGCGCTGGAGATTAGCCCGCAAGGTCGAATAAATCCGAGGAATGGAAAATTCTGTGCCATTAGCTCCAGCTCGCAGTAGCTGACTATCCAGAGACGTTCCCGGTCGAGCATCGACCATGTTTTGGTAAATAAAATCGTCAACACCACTAATGCTGACATTAAAAAAATTCGCGTCCAGGGCAGTGGCATCTATACGTTTATCAACATAGCCCTCTAGAACGATATGCTTCACTGCATTGGCAGGCCCTGCGGGTGGTCTGATAGCAAAGGAGTCACCCGAGAAATAATTGACAAAAGTATGTCCGTACATATCCCCAGCCGCATGGGTGAGGTAGCCCACCGTAAACGCCCTAACTGCTGCGGTATTAGTGACGTTTGCGCGGTTCCATAGATAGGTCAGCCAAGCATCCGACCCTCCGGTAATTCCCGTATCTGACGAGGATGGGTGTATCACTTGCTGCCCAGTTAAGATGTCGGGATAGGCATCGGGTCCCAAAATTCCAGCACGGTATTGGGGGGCATGGCTGCGGAGGGCGGCAAGAATGCTGGGATCGACTTGGTAGGTACCGACTTCTCCAATAATTTGCCCATTCTCATAGTTCACCCGAGGAATCGTAACTTTGCCGTCCTCTAAAGCATCATCAAGAGCCTGTTTGCCAAGGTAGACATGGGTGGTCGGCTTCCAAGCCCAAGCTTCCGTAGGATGCGATATCAAACCGAGGGAAATGATAAGTAGGCTCGGACTACCCACTTTTAGCCAGTGCCAGAGAGAATGAAGTGTCGGTAGCATGGTGATCGGGGTGTTGCTGAATTAAGAGATGATTCGAAGTAAGTTGCGATTTATTTAACCGTTAAGTTATGAGCGAACACTCTTAAGATTACTGTCTACTTTCCTAAAAAATGAGCGATCTTATTTATACTTAACCTTCGCAAATTGCTGCTCTTGAGTTTGGAGCAAATAATCTCTATTGCCAAGCCATTGAAAACATCCTGACCATTATCAAATGACTAAATCGCTTAATAGCATCCGATGGTCGGAATTTCCACCTTTGATAGTTTTACAATCTACTACTTTAATATCATTACTAACAAAAATATGATCTATCGGCAACTTAATTATGCATACAATCCAGGCTGGTAAGTGAACATAAGTTGTCGGTTCAATCCATGAAGGTTCTACTCCAAAGCCCAATTTTGTATTGTGTAGTCCCGTTTTTTCAACTAGTCTTTTATAGTAGGGCGACCAAGGAGTTAGGTTTAAGTCACCTGCAAATATTAGTCTTTTATCCTTTTGAGCTTGTAAGTACTGAGTTACTTCAGCTAATGCGGTGTTACGTTTAGCAAAAACATCAGGTTTGATCGGTACTGAAGGGTGGGCTGCTACTAAAGTGATATTTTTAGTGCCAGTTTTTACAGATGTGGTTAAAATCGTTCCTGCACTTAGTGTCTTTCCTTGAGGATTTACCAACCCAAAGCGGCTAAAAACAGCCAACCCACCACCACGAGTCCGGTAAGCAAAGGGTAAAGTAGCTTGCAGGTGCTTGGTTAGTTCCTTCATAGCTGGCGGGCTGATCTCGATTAATACAGCTATATCAGGCTTTTGCTGTTCAACGAGATTAGCGACCCTGGTCAACTGAGTATTTTGAATATTGATGTTAAATTCTATAATTCTAAGAGATTCGCCTCGCCCTTGATGGCTATTAGGCAGATACCAAGGTAATATCCAAACGCTATTAAACGCTAGCAAAGCAAGAGCAAAAAACAGTGTGCCCTGCCAGCGAATTCCAGCCAACCAAGCACACAAAATCCCGATAGCGATCAGTAAAGAGATTAAAAAGTAATAAACTCTGCCGTGACTTAATAACTCGAAAGGATACCACCAAAGGAAACCAACACCTATTGAAAGAAGGGCAGTAATTCCTAATAGAAGGTTCAATAAAATTTGGATATAAGACTTTAACATCTAATACTGATATTTACACACAAAGGTACTTAGCTAGATATACAGTACTTAGAAAGCTTATTACTGAAATCATCCTAATTTTTCATCAAACCATGACATTAGGCGAGTATGTTGGGATAGGCAAGCAGAACTGAGTGATTCTTGGTGGGAGCAGGTTAAATATTATGCTCAGTTAGCAATAGAACGTGTAGAGAATGGGGTTGATGCAGTAAAAGAATTGCTCAGTACTCTAACGATTGATGAGCGGTGGGGCGTGATCTTGAAGTTTGACGATGTTGACCCTGATAAATTTGGTCAATTGGTGGCAGATACACCCAATCTCAGCCCCAGCGATAGCCGTTTCTACGTCAATTGAAACAAGTTTATTTAATTTTGAGAGATTAATCTCTGAATTAATGAGATATTAAGTTGAAAATGGTTCTTCAGATAGAAACTTATGACAACCGAGCAAAAGCTTCAATCTCTTTTTAATACCTTAGATAGCGATCAAGGCGGCAAAAGATAGCGATCAAGGCGGCAAAATCTCCATTAATGATCTTTTTTTAAGTCCTGGTCTAAGTGTAATCATCTCATCAGCAACAAACATTACTACTCCCCAGGAATTAATAGTAAATTCTGATTCAGACTCTGACGGTAGTATTACCTTTGAAGAGTTAAAGTCAGCAGAAGAGATAAGCAGATAATTTAACCTAGCTGCCAAAAAACCCAATACCAAATATCAATACCCAAAATCCTTCAAAGCGCCCACGCTTTGAGGGATTTGCAATTTTCATGGTCATTAGTGACTCGCTAGCCCCGATGGATCACCTTGGAGGTGAAAGGCTGGCTTTTTGCGATTGAAAGTTTGCTCAACTGCTTTTCGATGCCCCACAGTGGCTTGAGTCTCAAGCCTTTAAATACTGATTAGACAGCCAGGGGTCTGTCTACAAAGGCGATAAAGAATTTTTAAGAAATTAACATTCTTCAGAAAAGGAAAGACCTAATACTGGAGTAATCATGTCGAAACCTAACTATTAGTTTTTCAATTTGTTGGAGTCGAGAATAATGTTGAAGTTCACCTGTTTGATGATTGTTGGGGCAGTATTGTCGATTAGTGCGCCAGCTGTGGCTGAAAGTCGTGCGGTTAATATCAGTATTGGTAGTATTGGTGGTGCCTTAGATAATGGAGCTTTGAGAACAGTTCGTCAGATTATTGGGTTTGGGGTTGGCACTGGCACTGTTGATAAATTCATTGTATATAGTCCCAGTACCGGATCTATTCCCATCGAAGGAGGTTTATCTGCTTGTGCTGAAGCTGGCTTCGGCACAAGCAATACAACATTTAATGCTTTTATTCAGCAGTTGCGTTCAATTAATCCCAAACCTGGGACTTTCTACAATGTAGAACTTACCAAAGCCTGCAAACAGAAATAAGAATGTCGTTTGCACTCAAGCGCGGTAGGATGGGCTGAGGTAGCAAGCCCATCCATCGAGTTACACTCTACGTGATAAACGCAAAACTCCATATTTTGAAATTGGAGATGTAACATCAATCTTGGTTTTAATCGGGTTTAACTGATTGGCTATTGCCTCCATCCTGTCCGCCTTTCTGATCTGGCGTTCTGCTACTGCTTTCGCCGAGAGTTTACGGTCATAAACTGATGCCACTGCCCATCATCGCCCAGTACATGAGATGTCATCACCCGATGATTATCACTCTTGAACTCGATTACATCTCTGTACTTTGCCATCTTCTCATCGCCCGTCATCGCGGGCCCGTCAGAATTGAGCGTTAGCATGTTTTCAGCCGCGTCCAATTCACCGTCGTACAACCACAGATAAGTCATCATTGACCCAACCCAGGTGCCTACATAGCGTTGCTTGTGCGGGTCATATCCCAGCGTTATTATCATTGTTGCCGCACCACCGCACGGCATTTCGCCCTGTCCTTCACCTACAACCCAGAGTCCACCAATTGATCGCACACTTTCCGTTCCTGTCGCTCTTTCAGGCGGTTGATCTGGACTCATCATTGCCTCTGTTTCATAAGTCCACTCACCGACGAGTTTCTGTAGCCACTGATGTTCTTTTTGTGGCTCAGTATTCATTGTTGGCTCCTGTTGTGTTTTGATTGTCTCCATTGCTTTAGCTCCTTTTGATGAATCATTGAGGAATGTAATTAGCGTGAAGCCCAACTCTGTAGGCGAAGCCGCCCCCAAGGGCTAAGAACCGCATGAAATGATGAAAAATCAAGAACTTAATAGTACATATTTACTATGATGGCTCAACTGATTAAGGTTTTTAACTGGTAGATTGACGAAAACTTTGGTACTGATGATTTCTCCTTTTGAAGGGCTTTTTCTTCCAGGTAAATTAGCAGCAAATATTTCATGGGGTTGCCTCCTTTATTTCTCGCTGTTGCTTCCTTTTGTTAGTAAGTCGAACGGTGCTGGCTCAAATCGACACCTTGCCAAAAAATTTAATCATTTAGTACGATCAGGGTATACCTTCCTTTTTTCCCTCCTTTGGTAAGTCGAACGGTGCTGACTCAAATCGACACCTTGCCAAAAAATTTTTTGTCCAGGGTGGGTCAAAACAGATATGGGTGGTTCACCAGCACCCCATTCACCAAAACGATTAAGGGTTTTGACTGACAAATCGACGCAGATGTTCTGTTCTGCTGGCTCTGGACTACCGCGATGTAATAGCACCTTCAAATGCCAATCTGCTCGGTTCACGCGATAAACAAAGTAGCCATCGTTACCAAATCGTCGAGACTCGACAAATTGGAAACAATCTGCATAGATACTTATAAAATTAGTTTTGTTACATACAAAAGATTTGTATTATGGCAACAGCCCCAATAAGCTCTCTAATATTTTGTATCCCCATTTAAGTGTTAGCAATCCACAGAAAATTGCTAAGATCACGCTACCCATGATACCTATGGTTATTGGTTCTGCATATCCAAACCAATCTGTATAACTCCAATACAATCCAGCGATCACTACTCCGGTTATTGCACCAATACCAAAGCGCTTAATTAATCTACCAATCTTTTCGGGTTTTAATTCAGGTGTATTTACTTCAGGGGGTAATGGGTTCATAAAAAACCTTTGCCTTTTTCGACAACAGTAGGCGCTCTGCTTCCCATTTTAGTCTTACTTAGTTATCGAATAAACATTCTTGTTACTTTTTACCAGTTTGAGTTAAGTTGGGCGAATGAGCGCACTGCTTCACTCACTTTCGTGCGCTCACTCAAAACCTTGAGACAACAAATCATCCGGCTATGTCTTTACCACTCAAGTAATTCATAGCTCTGGGTTTTCTCTTCTTGAGAGGGACTACCGATTTCTTGGGTGCTTGTGGCGGACGGCATGTTTCACAGTAGAGCGGTCGCACACCAAAGGTTTCTCGTTGTGTGGGTTGTTCACACTGCTTACAAACGAAATTGAAAACGCGAGTGTGAATTTCCCGCTTGTGCGCTCTAACGGTGTACTCTCGGACTTCAATAGTTTTGCTGGGCATCGGCTAATAAAATGGCCTTACTTCTTAATAATAGAGAATTCAGAATTTAGAATTCAGGAGTCAGAATTGAATTTTTTATTGTTCAGTTCTCTTTAAGTACTGATAACCAGGTATACACAACGTCTATCGCCTGCCAAAATGTGTTCAATTCGTTCAATGCTCACATCTTTACCTAAAACCGCTTGAAAGATTTCTAACTCTATGCGACAAAGCCCGGTACAAGCAGTTGCCACCGCACAAATAGGGCAATGCTTTTCAGCGAGGAGAAAAGTGCCATCGGCTTGAGCCGTGACCTCTGCCATGTAGCCTTCCTCGGTTCGCCGCACTGCTAACGCTTCTAGCTGCTGTTGAAGTGGAGCATGCCGAGGCATGATCGCTCGATACGCTTGAATTTGTTCGCGAGTTCTAACTTCCAATAGCCGATCAAATCCCTCTTCACCAAATGCCTCTTTCATTGAATTAATCAGACACAACGTTAACTCAGCGTAGCGATCAGGGAAGAAATGATCAGCAGCAGGCGTTAACTCCCATAACTTGGCAGGCCGTCCCATCGGACGTGCTTCTTTCTGGTACGTCACCAATCCTTCTTTTTGCAAAGCGTAGATATGCTGCCGCACTGCCATTGCGGTGATGTTTAAGTGGGAGGCGAGCGTTTCCGCATCCGCTGCTCCTTCCTGTTTGAGATATTGGATGATCGCCCGTCGAGTCCGAACGCTAGTTGATTCTGCTTTCATACTTAACAAATTAAAGAAAAAGCTTTACAAAGTCAAGTTAAGCATTTATGATTCTTACTAAAGGTTTTTCTTTATAAAGTTGCAACTTCTCAAGTTGGTGCAGTAATGGCAAATATTGCGATCTTTGGAGCTAGTCGCGGCGTTGGCTTAGGCTTCAGTGTTGGGTTGCCAGATGCAGGCGATACGGTGTTTCTCATTTCCAGAACTCGCCCTGCTAGCCTTGATCGCGCTGATCAAGTGTCTAGAGTTTGGATTTGGGCAGACTTGTCGCTTACTCAGACTGCTGCGGTCAAAGTGGCTGAGGCAATTGGCGATCGCACGGTTGACTTTCTGTTATACAACGCCGGGATTTGGGAGGAGAATGCGTTTGAGCCAACCTATTCCTTTGAAAAATCCACTCTAGAAGAGATGGAACAAATTATCCAAGTGAATCTGCTGGCTGCGATTCTCTGTACTCATCGGTTGTTGCCAAATCTGAAGCGTTCAAGCAATCCCCGTGTTGTTTATATGAGTTCGCTTTCGGGCTTAGATAACTCTGGCGCACCGGAAGTGGCGAATACCGCATCTAAATTTGGTCTGCGGGGTGTGGTTCATGCCCTGCGGGAATGTTTACGAGAGCATCGGATTCCAGTGACTTCGCTCAACCCAGGTAGTATTGCGGCAGAAATCGCCTATGAAGCTGGGGCAGAGGCAGCAATCCAAACCTACGACAGCAGGCAAATTCCAATGCAGGATTTGGTTCTCTTACTGCGCTGTTTACGTCAACTATCGCGCGTCTCCTGTGTGAAAGAGATTGATATTCCGGCGATGTCCGATCGCTATGCCTGAGCAATTATGTCTCCACTGGGTTGATCTCTGCACTGGCAACTTTGAATAAAATTGATTTAAGAGTCAAATCATGGTTCAACAAATTCAGTACCTCAATCCCCCTGGATTCTTCAATCCATCTGATTACGGTTTCACCCATGTTGTAACGGTTCCCGCTAACACCACTCTTGTCTATATCGCAGGTCAATTGGGCATGGATGAGACGGGCAATCTGGTTGCGGCTGACTTTGCAACTCAGTTGAAACAGGCATTTGCTAACCTTCGTGCAGCATTAGCAGCGGTTGGGGCAACCCCAGAAGACGTTGTGAAAATTACAGTGCTCTCAGTTGATCACGATGCCGAAAAACAGCAATTGATCTCAGCCGCACGGAATGAAATGTGGTCGGGCGATCGCAAACCCACCAGTACTTTGATTCCTGTACCGAGATTAGCAGTCGAGGGGCTATTGTTTGAGATAGACGCGGTCGCTGCAATTCCCAATTCTTAATCCAAAGGAGCTTCTGATGTCGTTACCGATTGTTTTGCAACCCGATGAAGGAAAGTCCGTTAAACTCGGCACCAGTACCTGCACATTCAAAGTTACTGGGGAGAACACAAATGGACACTTTGGCTTGTTTGAATTTGTTATGGAACCAGGAACGAAAGGAGCCAGTCCACACATCCACAAGCAATTGACCGAGATATTTTATGTGGTGGAGGGAGAAGTGGAGTTGCTGTTGGATCGGCAAACAATTATGGCTGCACCGGGCGCAATGATGCTCGTGCCAGAAAATACGCCGCATGGGTTCTCTAATCCTGGAACAGTGAGATCGACCCTACTGATCCTCTTTTGTCCTGCCGACTCACGGGAGCAGTACTTTGAGGGGTTAGCCCGGTTAACCGAAAACGGGCGACAACCCAGCCAAACTGAGCTACTGGATCTGATGCAGCAATTTGATCAGTATCCAGTTCCATAGAAGGAGCCAAGCAATGGTAACTTCAGATATCTTAGTTGTTGATTTTGTTCAGCAGGATGATGTGCTGAAACTTTACCCGGAAGCGCCATTACTCTCCAGTGACAAAGCAGGATGGGACGGCATTCAACTGCAATATCATCGCCATCCACCGCATCAGTTGGCAGAAAATTATTCCAGGCAACATCGCATTATCATTCATGATCGCAGTCCATCGCCGCCAATGGTTGAAGAGATGATCGAGCATCGCTTTCAAAAGCGGCAATTTGGATATGGTGATGTGACGGTTGTGCCAGCTGATATCCTCAATTCGGCTTATTGGAACACCGAGTACGAATTTATTACTCTCAGTTTTGAGGCGAGGACGTTTGCAAGTCATACCTTCGATCTGACGACTGCCACTGATGTCGAGCTTGTCCCTAGCTTCAGCAAACCTGACCCCTTGATTTACAGTCTTGGCTTCGCGCTCAAGTCAGAGCTTGAGTCTAGCGGAGTTGGCAGTCGTCTCTATATTAATTCGTTAACGGCTGCTCTGATGACTCATTTATTGCGGCACTACTCAGCCCAAAGATCCATCTCTAAACCTCAGAGTGGTTTATCCAAAAGACAATTGCAGCAGGTGATTGATTACATTCATCAGCATCTTGAGCAGAACTTGACGCTTGCCGAACTTGCAGCTATTGTACAAATGAGTCAGAGTTATTTTTCAACGTTATTTAAACATTCAACCGGGTTAGCACCACATCAGTATGTGATTCAGTGCAGAGTTGATCAAGCCAAGCAGTTACTGCGACACAGTAATTTGACGATCGCAGAAGTTGCTTACAGTTTTGGCTTCATCCATCAAAGCCACCTCAACCGACACTTCAAACGATTGGTGGGCGTAAGTCCCAAAGTATTTCTCAAAAGTCAGTAAGAATGTGTCCAAAAACTCAAGAACGTGCAAGACGGCATTGAGACGGTTTTGTAAAGTTAGTTTATCAAGATTGTTCTTTATAAAGTGCAGCTACAGCACCTGAAGTTTGCTGGAACAATTGCATATTTAATGCAAACCAAGGCTTTTTTGACGGATACAATTTGTCTTTCAGGAGTTTCACAATGAAACGGCCCCAGTTCATTGTGGCAGTAGCCATTTTCCTCATCACTCACGCAACGAATTTGCAAATTCCTCTGTATGGTACTTATGCAAAGATGGCAGGTTTTGGTAGTGGCATTTCGGCGATTGCTTTCTCAACTTACATTGCAGGATTGTTGCCGACGCTAGTTCTGCTGGGTGGAGCCTCTGACAGGATTGGACGCAAAACTGTCATCCTCACAAGTTTGCTATTGGCTTGTGTCGCAACATTTTTAATGATTGTTCAGCCGAATATCTACACGCTGTTCATCACACGAGTTCTACAAGGAATTGGTGTTGGTTTTATGACTGGAACAGGAACGGCATACCTATCAACGCTGATGCCACAAAATGCCACGAAGGTTGCTGCTTACGTCAGCTTAACCACTGCTTTGGGCTTTTCCAGTGGTGCGCTGTTTACGAATGCCGCTTTGTTTTATCGCTATTCACTGGTGCCGTTTAGCTATTGGGTCGTCCTTATTTTGCTTCTGGGTTGTATTGGTTTAACCATTAGTATTCCAGAACAGGCAACAACTTCAGTGGCATTAATCCGGCTGCCAATTTTTTCAATGGACGCAGTTTGGCCGGGGTTAGCGATCGCATTGGCATGGTCTTTGGCAGGAATTGTCGGTGTAATTTTACCTACTCAGTTAGCAAGATATGGTCTACCGAACTGGGCAGGTTTGATGTTGTTCATCATTACGATCGCGGGGGTTATGTTTCAACCTTTTGCCCGTCGGCTAGAGGCACGCCGATCACTTCAGATCGGTGCTGTCCTGCTGGTAGCTGGCTATTTTAGCTTCATATATGGAGCATGGCTCGGTCATTTAGGGCTGGTGCTGGCAGGAGTGGCGATCGCTGGAACGGCATCCTACGGGTTCACCTACCTGGGTGGATTGGCTGAAGTGGTACAGATGAGCGGCACTCAATCTGCTCCCTTCACCTCTGGCTATTTTGTTTGCGCTTATTTGGGGTACGGCATCCCTGTAATTCTGATTGGCTTTCTCTCTGACAAATTTGGCGTGATGCACACACTATTTGCCTTTGGTGCAGTGTTGCTGGTTTGCAATGCCCTACTCTTTGTCAAATATCAACGAATAGCAAAAAACCAGCAGGATGCTTAGTCATCTTTATTTTTAAGCTGCAATCTTACTCATACAACACTTGATGTAATTGTTCTTTTGACTCTACAAACAGGTTTTAAGAGGATTAATCTATGAAACTTTTGCACCTTGATTCTAGCCCACGCGGCGAGCGCTCTATTTCACGCTCCTTAACCCAGCAATTTGTGACCTTGTGGAAACAAATGCATCCAGATGTTCCTGTCATCTATCGCGATTTAGGACATTATCCAGTACCCACGCTCGATGAAGCCTGGATTGCTGCTGCGTTTTGCCCCCCGGCTCAACTCACTCCAGCATTAGAATCTGCCTTAATGATTTCTGATGAATTGATTGCTGAACTGCTGGCGGCGAACCTCTATATCTTTGGCATTCCTATGTACAACTACAGTGTACCTGCCAGTTTCAAAGCATACATCGATCAGATTGTGAGAGTCAGACGGACGTTTGTGGTGGGTGCTGATGGTTACGAAGGACTGTTGAACGATAAAAAAGCGCTGGTAATTACAACACGAGGCGGAAGTTATGCAGGCGAACCACTTGATTTTCAAGAGCCTTACTTGCGGGCAGTGTTTGACTTTATTGGTGTAGCTGATGTCACGTTTATCCATACCGAAAATCTGGCAATGGGGGCTGATGAACGGAAAAGAGCGATCGCAACTGCTCATGAAGCCATCCAACAAATTGTAGAAACCTGGCAATCTACTACCTGCATCTGAATCGAGCGACTAAGTTCTGTATTGCCTTAATGTCTTGCTCTCTATCTTTTCAATGATTATGAATCGCAACATCGTTTGGCTAATGCCGCCGGGATGGTTTTATGTTGCTCGTTGCTTTTAGCAGCACTCACGCTTGGACGTAAGCGTTAATCCTTCTAAAATCTACTGCTGAAGTATGCAAAATTATTGGTTTGCAGATTTTCATATAATAAGTTGTTTGAGTCTTTTGAGCTTCCTCATCCTAAATCATGCAACTCCTACCTTAGCCGAGACTGTTAAGGAAAAACTTTCTCCTCTTACTCCAACTTCAATTACCCAGCTAATTCCTGAAAGTATTCCCCAAGAATCAGGCGCAATGCTACAAGGACAAGTGACTTCAGTAAATCAATTAAATGATCTTCAACCTGCACATTGGGCATTTCAGGTGCTTCAATCTTTGATCGCTCGATATGATATTCTTACAGGCTATCCAGACCAAACTTTTCGGGGCGAGCAAGCAATGACTCGCTACGAATTTGCATTAGCATTGAACGTAACACTTAAACAAATCAGCGAACAAATTGCTCAAGGAACTGGTTCACGAATATCTCGTGATGATTTAGAGACATTACAACAACTTCAAGAAGAGTTTTCTGGTGAACTAAGCACATTACAAGAACGTGTACATGGATTGGCAGCCCGAACTGCTGAGTTGGAAGCTAACAAGTTCAGGGCAACCACCACATTGTCAGGAATAGTTGTATTTGGAGTCACTGAGGGAGACTATAGTGGCGATCGCATTGTTGATGTCACAGGTAGAGAAATTGCGACAACAGATCCAAATCCTACATTCCTTTACCGAGCTACCCTAGACTTGACTACAAGTTTTAATGGAACAGATGCACTAGAACTCTGGCTAGAAATTGGCAGCAATGGGGCAGACGACAATGCAGCAGGATTATTAGAACCCAGTCTTGGTAGCGTTTTAGATTATTCAGCCAAACCGCTCGTTGAAGAGTTTGGCGTGTCCCGTCTGAATTATACCTTTTCTCCATCCGAGGATTTGACGCTTTCCCTAGGCCCAGTCATCAGTCTGACTGACTATGTAGACATCAACCGCTATGCAAATGTCAGTTTTCTAGACTTCTCTACGCAAGCATTGGTAAATAACTATATTCTTTTTCCAGTTCAAGGGCTAGGAGCGGGTGCTGCTCTCAGGTGGAATCCAAATGAAGGCGCATTTACGGCGCGAGCTGCTTATGTGGCGGCATCTGCCAGTCGATCGAGAATAGAGAGTTCTTCTCCAGTTCCTGGTATTTTCCCACTGGGATACATTCTTTATCCCAACGGACGAGGAGAAGGAGGGCTGTTTGGCGATCCTTATCAAGGAATCATTGAGCTAGAATACGCTCCTTCTAGAATGTTTGCACTACGCTTGCAATATACAGGCGGTAGTATTTTAGGAGGAAAGTTTGATGTCTTTGGAGCCAACTTGGAATTGACCCTTTCAGACCGTTTTGCTGTTTTTGGACGCTACGGTTCCGGTAGCTACGCCAATACTGCCTTTGGTGATTTAAAGCCTAGTTATTAGATGGGGGGTGTCGCTTTTCCTGATCTATTCGTTGAAAATGCTCTGGCAGGCATAGCTGTAGGTCAGCCGTTTATCGCAAGTGAAATAGGAGATTTGACGCAAACGAATTTCGAGGCTTTCTACAATTTTCCAATTAATAACAATATCCGTGTCACACCTGTGTTTCAAGTGATTACAAATCCAGCTAATCAAAGCGTCAATGGCACAATCCTGACAGGTACACTCCGCACAGTCTTCTCCTTCTAACAAACCTCTATTTAGCGAGAAATAAGTTTCTTCGTAGCGCGAGTATTACCAATTAGCAATTGTTTAGACAACTCTCTTATATCTATTCTGGCGGCTTTTTACCTGGGTGTAGGCAAGGGCGCTCGCAACGAGAGCAGCGCCAATCCGAAGAATTCTTATAGCAGTAACAATCTGTTTCCAATTATGAGAGGTTCCAATAAAGCTAACAATTCTGCCAACAATTCCCCGAAAACTAAAAAGGCTGATGTAAATTCTTCAGACCAGCGCAAGCCAGGTAGACCGCGTAAAGCTGGTTAATCGCTTTTTAATTCTCGTCCGATCACCGAAGAATAAATATCTGAGCCTTCAAAGGTTTAAATGAGGCAAGTAATTGCCTCATTTATTAGTAAGAGGAAGGCTTCGCCATAGCAAAAGTGAAAAAATAATATTGTGAGTCATGCAATGGTACAGCAACTTTTCACCCAAGGTTTTCTGTTCGACTTCCAAACAATATTAGATTATGGGCAATCAATATTAAGCGCCGCTCAAGAACTTTTGAAACCACTACTTGAGAATCGCCCCCTCTCTACGAAAACTGTTCAAGCCCAGATGAATCGCCACTTTCACGGCACGGCAGCAGAGGGCGCATGGCAGTGGAAAGATGCTTACGAGGCAGTGGAAGTGGCGCAAATATTATATCTGCGTCAAAAAGGTTACAAGCTTTTATTAGAGTCGCCGCTAACAGTATTATTGGAATTAGAAAAGTTAGTAGCCCTCTGCCCAACGCATACTCGCCGTAGTGAAGAGTCAGTACAGCTTCAGCAATTCTCCACCCCTCTGCCGCTTGCTTATCTGGTAGCCAAAGCAGGATTTATACAAGCTACTGATTTGGTGCTGGAGCCAAGTGCCGGAACTGGTTTGTTAGCACAAATGGCTAAACTTAGGGGTGCAGGACTTTTATTTCCAACACTAATAGCGTGATCGCGATCGCAAAGACTCTATCGCTAAATGCTTCGATGCGTCCAGTTTCCTTTTCATCTGGCGTTTCCATCATCCCTGATCCTCTTTGTAGATAATGCTTTTTAAAGTATCGGGCTATTTCTGAACGGCTGTAAATCCGCCATCAACTACCAAGTTATGTCCAGTTACAAATGCAGCACCATCGGAACACAGCCAAACGACTGCCGAGGCAATATCTTCTGGTGCCCCAATCCGTTGCAACGGAATACCTGCTGCAACTTGATCCAACATTTCGGGGGGAGCAGCTGCCCATAGTTCCGTTTTCACAGCACCCGGACTAATCGTGTTAATCCGAATTCGATCCGCAGAGTACTCAGCCGCAGCCGCACGGGAGAGGGCAATTACACCTGCTTTGGCAGCCCCATAGGCTCCGTAATTAGCAACACCAACCAATGCCCCCTGAGAAGAAATGTTGACGATCGCTCCACCTCCTGATTGCTGCATCGCAGGAATTTCGTACTTCATTGATAGCCAAACTGATTTGAGATTGGCATTAATCTCAAGATCCCAATCTGCTTCAGATAAGTCAGCAATTTTGCCAGAAGTTCCCGAACCAGCATTGTTAAATGCATAGTCGAGGCAACCGTAAGTTTCGATTGCTTTTTTTACCATCGCTTCAATATCAACTGCTTGCATGACATCGGCTTTGACAAACACTGCCTCACTGCCTGCTTCATGGATCAAATGAACGGTTTCCTCTCCCTGAGCCTCACGACGGGCAACGACAACTACTTTTGCTCCTTCTTTGCCAAAAGCTAGAGCAGTTGCACGACCAATCCCAGAACTCGCACCAGTAACAATCGCAACCTTTCCTGCCATTAAACTCATGACTGTTGCTCCTTAATCAACTTTGCAATCTTACCGCTATAATGCCAAGCTTTAGCCGAGAATTACTAATGTCAATTTGAGCGCCTACGCTCCCACTAGCTTTTTGACTGTTGGCGAATTGCCATCGCCTGTAGTCTGTTTTGGCCAGATCGTGATGGCGTAACCGTCCGATGGAAGCGATCGCCAAAAAAAAACACCCTACCGTACCCAATCACAGTAGAGCGTCCCTTCATGACACGTATTAACCTAAAGAAGATATACTCAGCAACATATAACAATAATCTAATTTACAGTTTATTTTTATACATCAGTGTAAGTACCACCTGCCAAAATTGCACCACCAAAGGAAGAGATTGACTGGCTTGCCAAAACCGATGCCCAGGTGTGGGGGAGCAAAACGACCTTAGCAGTTGTGTACACGTTTGGAAAGAAGAGCAAATTATTGGGCAAATTGAGATGATGCGTTGTCAACACGATTCAAGCGTTGGCTACGTCAATTTGTTTTACCTAAGTGATTCCAGATAATCTAGGGCTAGGAACTGTCAACCCTAACATTGATGGAAACATTACTGGCGGTACTAATAATTTTATAGGGGCTATTACAAGTGCATCAACTAATGATCTTCTCGTTAGTGGAGTTGACAATGGCATCCTTTCTGGCAGTGAGAATTGTGATCAGTTGTTCTCTCAAGTATTTAGTAGCTCATATTGCTTGTACCCAACTTTTTGCTTCTAGTTGAATCAGAAAAATTTGGTCAGTTGCTTGCATCTGCTCCCGATTGAGTGGAATGGATGGCTTAATTTTTAATCAATGGAATGTAGTATTGGTTTTATCCAAATCGATAACCAAAACCTCTTACAGTCACAATGTATTCAGGACGACTTGGATCTACCTCTAACTTCTCACGCAACCATCGAATGTGAACATCAACTGTTTTAGTATCTCCAAAAAAGTCTTCTCCCCAAATTTTGTCTACTATCTGTTGTCGTGTCCATACCCGCTGTGTATAACTCATAAACATTTCTAGTAAACGGAACTCTTTCGGAGCTAAATTCACCTGTTCACCCCGAAGCAGAACACAACACTCTTGCGGTATCAGTGTGATATCTTTGTATACTAATACTTGTATTGGCGGCAATTTCATTAACCATTGCCGACGCAGTAATGCCCGGGAACGTGCCACTAGCTCCCGCATTCCGAACGGTTTTGTTAAGTAATCATCTGCTCCTACTTCTAACCCTAAAACACAATCAGTTTCACTATTTTTAGCACTCAGCATCAAAATCGGTACTAAAATTCCTTGCTCACGTAGTAAACGGCAAATATTTAATCCATTTATATCAGATAACATTAAGTCAAGAACAATTAAGTCAAACGCAGGCTTTTCTGAGTTAGTTTCAAGTGAAGTCAAACATTCTATTGTCGCCCTCCCACTTGTTACTGTGATTACCTCATAACCTTCTTCCGATAATGCTACATCTAGCATTTTTCGGCTTAACTCTTCGCTTTCTGCTACTAAAACACGATAAGTCTGACCAATTTTTACTTCGGCAAAATAATTGGTTGATTCCTGGGTATGCATTGGGATCTCAAAGATTTAGTGTGCGCCTATATTTAGATAAATATTGAGAAATTTATCTCTGGGAACAAACAGAAATGCTTTTCATAACTATCACGGAACATCGCCTGCAAATAGCTTTCATGAGCTTATGAAAAAAAAAGACCCAGGTAGATAAAATATCTATCTAAAGATAGTGTTATTGAATAAATCTTATAATGTAACTATCTTTAGATACTTGAAAATAACTAAGTTATCAGTTGCACTTTGGCAATTTAATTAATACGTCATCGGCTGGCATTGAGGGCAGTGTTGATCGATTTCATTTCGGGAGTAGAAGTTAGTGGAGCGCTTACGCAGCAAGCAGTATCTTCGTAAGCGCGATCACGCTTACAGTCCTCTAATAATAAAGTGACAAAAGAGTTTTTTGAAATATGATTTTCAGACGACGCGTGACGGCAAAATACGCCTTGACTACTTTTAACCTTAACTGAGCTTTAATGTTTAAATAACACTTGTATAAGCTTGGTC
Source organism: Nostoc sp. DedQUE09 (assembly GCF_034530915.1). Lineage (NCBI taxonomy): Bacteria > Bacillati > Cyanobacteriota > Cyanophyceae > Nostocales > Nostocaceae > Nostoc > Nostoc sp. DedQUE09. Next base: position 32,560 of record NZ_JAVRCE010000006.1, on the reverse strand, counting down.
TACTACCTTAAGAAAGGTTTTAAGTTTATGCCTTATGGTAGATGTCATAATGTTAAGCTGATATAAAGCAGCTAAATTGTGAGCAAGCTTCATAGCCAAAAAATTTACTAATTAATGATGAATTATCTACAAACTTTGAAAGGATTACGGGTGTTAGTAGTAGATGACAATGCGGATCACCTGGAATTAATTCAGTTCATCCTTGAACAATATAATGTACAAGTAACGGTTGTAACTTCAGCCTATGAAGCTTTCAATGCAATCAAGCTATTGGAAGCGAACATTCTTATCTGCGATATCCAGATGCCCGTTGAGGATGGTTATTCGCTAATTCGCCAAATTAGAAATCTTACTCAAAAAATCAAGGAAATTCCCGCCATAGCTTTGACAACGTGTACGTCAGATGAAACGCATTCTCTGGTTCTAAATGCAGGTTTTTCTACGTACCTAACAAAACCATTTGATCCAGATGAGTTAATAGCAGTTTTATCGAATCTTGTTGCTCGACATAGTGCATTATGCGCTTAAAATAATCGAGAACTTGTATCGATACATAGTGTAAACATTCTATTCAGGCATTTTCTACCACAGTTCCTTGGTGATACACAATCTTCCAACCCTGCGGTGTCTGTCGCCAGATCGTTGAGCGTCGGGTAATGCGAGTACCCTGAATCAGGGTATAGGTTACAAGGTAGTTTTCGGCGGCAATCTCAAGGCAATGAAAGTCACGAGTCTGCCATGTGTCTTCCTCTGGGCTGGCATAACGCTTCTCCATCTCATCCAACACATACTGCCGACTGTAACGCCGACCCGAAGCACCTACTTCCCAAAATGTGGCTTCTGTCATCCGCTCAAAGTCGGCACGTCTCGTCCCCAACTCTGGACGATGAAAAATTGGCTCCCGTTGTATAAGTTGGTTCAAAACATTCAGTATCTTTGGATCTGTGACTAAGAGGATGTTTTAAAAGTTGGAACCAGTCAAAAATCATGCAAGTCGTCTGAGCATAATACGAATCATGGCAATATAGATGAATGTCTCTGAGGTTTCAGGAAGACGTTCATAATCCTTACTCAAACGCCGACACCAATTAAGCCAGCCAAAAGTGCGCTCCACAACCCAACGCTTTGGTAATATGGTAAAACCCTTTTGTTCCAAGGGTCGGAGTACGATTTCAACAATCCACCGAAACATATCCATCACCCACCGCATAAATTCTTCTCCTCGGTATCCTCCATCCATCCAAATGATATTCAATCGTTTTATCTGATTACCTGTGTCATGAACTCGTTTAAGGACAAGTTTTGCTCCTTGTCGCTCTGGGAGGCTAGCAGATACTGCGCAAAACCCGTAAAACTAGCCCTAGTAGATCAACAGTCAAATGTCGTTTACGCCCGTGTATCTTTTTACCTGCGTCATAACCTACATCGATTGAAATCATAGTTGCTGTTTCCACTGATTGACTGTCAACAGCTGCGTATCTGTTGGACTAGGTTCACGTCCCGCATCAACCCGAACCCACTGGTAAAGTTTATCGTGAATCTTTAACCACGTACCATCTTTACTCCATCTCCAAAAATAGCCATAAACGGTTGACCATGCTGGAAAATCACCTGGTAAGGCTCGCCATGTACATCCCTGGCATAACACGTAAAGAATGGCATTGACGACAGTAAACAACGCTACAGTACGCTTTCGACCGCCTGGTTTTGCTTGTGGAAACTCTTGTGCGATTAATTCCCACTGCTCCCATGTCAAGTTGCTAGGATATGCTTTAGTCATTCGCTCACGAGGTGCTGATTCTTATACAAATTTCAGCTTAAGCCTTGTGAGTTTTCTTACAACAGCCCTCCACTTTTAAAACATCCTCTAAATTCGGTTCCATATTCTTTGAAACAATATCACAGTTAATCCCCTCTAATATTAGATGGGGCGGCTCAAAGTGTTTTGAACTTTTTTGGAGAAAAGCTAAAGATTGAATGATTGTGTCAGCACAATTTTCCCAATTGCTTGACCTGACTCAGCGTATTGATGGGCAGAAGCAATTTCAGCCATGCTGAAGATTTTATCCAGATGTGGATGTACCTTGCCTTCATCCACCAATTGAGCCAACTTTGACAAAATCTCTCCATGATGGGCGCGACCTCTACCAAACAGCATGGGAATCAGCATAAAAACTAGATGCAGCGTTAACCCTTTTAGATGCAGTAAAGTTAAATCTTGATGAGATAGCGAAACAATGGAAACAATTGTTCCGTTGAGCTTTGCTGCTTTGAAGGCATTCTGAAGATTGTCGTTACCAACTGTATCAAACACCACGTCAAAACCCTCCCCATCCGTATGCTCTGCCACAAATTCTTCAACAGGTTGTTGCTGATAGTTGATGATCACATCTGCACCCAACCGACGAGCGATTATCCCTTTCTCATTACTAGAGACCAAGGCGAATACCGTTGCTCCTGCCCACTTTATCAGTTGAACGGCTATATGACCTACACCCCCAGTCGCTCCATAAACTAAAACCTTTTGCCCTGGCTGAATCTTGGCGCGATCAATCAGTCCTTCCCAAGCTGTAATTGAAACTAAGGGAAGTGCAGCCGCTTCTGCCATTGTGATAGATACTGGCTTATGAGCAACCAAGTTAGCATCAACCAACATATATTCTGCCAAGGCTCCACCCAAACCTTTCACGCCGCCAGCACAAGCGTAAACTTCATCCCCAACCTGGAAATCATTAACTCCTACTCCAACTGCTTTGATTGTTCCTGCTACATCTCCATGCAAAACGGCTGGAAAGACAGGAGTAATATCCGCCACAAGCCCTTGTCGGATCTTCAAATCAACTGGATTGATACTTGTCGCAGCCACTCGAATTAGGACATGGTGAGGAAGAATTAAAGGAATCGGCAAATCTGCTTCTCTAAAAATATTTGAACCGCCAAATTGGTCAATGACTAGCGCTTTCATCATCTTGTTTTCCCGCAGTAATCTAGATTTGCAACGTATCATTGCAGTACATCTGTCCGCAAGAATTTACACATTGGTGCAATAGTTACTTTTTGGTAAACATGGCTCTAAATCCTGATTCTAATGATTCTCAATTGACCTACTTGCCTCAACCAGCGCTTGAACGGATTGCCAAGATGAATCTGTTTGACACCAGATGCGCTGCTCATCAAATGCTAGAAATCATTGCCAATAAATGGACAGTTTTGATCGTTTATGCGTTAACTCAAGGCAAAAAGCGATATGGACAACTCAAACAACAGATTGTTGGTGTCTCGCCGAAAATGCTGATTCAGAGCCTGCGAAATTTAGAGCGCTATGGGTTAGTTGAGAGAGAGGTCTATCTATCCGTCCCCCCAAGAGTCGAATATTCACTCACTCCACTGGGGGCTTCTCTAGTGGAGCCATTGGCAATACTGGAAAGGCATTGATGCTATAGCTTTGATGGTAGAAATGATAGACAATCAAATAAATGTTGTTTCTCAGATTCGGGATTTTGTCAAGTAGTTTAGAGAACAAAAAATTACTATTAAAGAATTTCTTGGTGGGCCACCAACTCTGCACTTCCTAGACGAAGAAATTATGGAAGATATTCTTGAGCAGATGTTGTCAGAATTAATGAGTCGGCATCGGGCGAGTCATTCTGTTCTATTTGGGCAAGGTATCTGGCATAGCGTAACTGAGGCATAGCCTTTGGAGCAACACGTACCGTCACACGTTTTTTCTATTCTCCATGATCTCAATTAAGAGTTGAATAATTAGGTCAATTGTACTAATCTAATTTCAATTCACCTCAAAAGCGAAGGTCAATTATGATTGATCACACTGGTGTCGTTGTGAGTGATTTTGAGCGAAGCAAGTCCTTTTATACTGCGGCATTAGAACCAGTTGGACTCTCACTCATTGTAGAGTATTCAGCGCCTACCACTGGAAGTACCGATATTGCTGGTTTCGGTCAGCCGCCAGAAGCTGAATTCTGGCTGAGTCTTGGTAATCCGGGTTCTGTAAGAGTTCAATAGCATTTAAAGTTCATAACCATGCTGCTGTTGAGGCATTTTACAACGCAGCTTTAGCTGCTGGTGGACGAGACAATGGTGCGCCCGGTTTTCGCACTCAGTATCATCCTAACTACTATGCTGCTTTCGTTCTTGATCCAGACGGGCATAATATTGAAGCAGTCTGTCATCAACCTGAATAATGAAACAACGATGATATCACCTGGATCTAAGTCGAGGGTAGAACTACAACACCAAGGAATGTATCCTTTGAGCCACCCAAAAGATTGGTCATGGCCATTCTGGGCTGCTGTCCCACTTTACCCCTATGGCAAGCGGCGGACGGCTCTAGTTTTTTGACCACACGAAGATTGCTTCTACCTTCCGGTTCTGGTATCTGCTCATCCAAAATCTCTCTTACAAGCCAGGTGAAAAAAAAGGAAATTCTTCTGGTTGAAGTCGCTGAAATTTAGGAACAGCGCGACGGACGATGTTCAGTGTCCCCGTAAAACTTAATCTTTTAGGGGAAGTATGAGTAGATTCGGCAACTTGAAACATAAGCGAACGCACAGCCCAATGACCGAGCAGCCAGCCATAAATTTCCTGAATAACTTCACGCTCATTGCAATCACTAGGCAAATTACCAAATGCGTTGGTAAGGCTCGCTTCCATTCCTCATTACTGTGTGTCTGCGATCGCTTTAGAAATTGCCTCTGCTGGGATGGTTGTTTCTAAAGCTTTGAGTACTGTACCTGATTCAATTGCTGGTGAAATTAGTGAGAATTCTTTGAGTTGCATTCAACATCAGTACACTTGGGTGACAAACCTTAGTCTACCTGGTTTTGAGCTTAACCGAACCGTATTGAGACCGCTCCCGTCACAAATGAAACCGCTCCAGTTTGTTAGGGAGTGCGTAGATGCAGATGCAAAGCGGCTTAAGCGATCGCTTAGTATTCTGTAGAAAAAACTGATACAGGCGATCGCAGTTTATAGAAGAGCGATCACTGCAATCGTGGATTCACCGAATCTAATTGCTGCGTCGCAGATGGCGTTAGGTTGTTTTTCTACTATTTTGTTAGAAGAAATTTTTAACTGCTCTTGCATAATTCCTGAATCAACTTCTGTTAAATACAACGGTTTTGGTGAACCAAAACTCCTAACTAAACCAAAAATTGGGTAAGTATCACAGTTAGCACAGTAAAGTATGCCGAAAATGTCACCCTTGAGGCAAATTTTTGTGTCTGAGAAATAGCATAAATAGCAAGTTGACAACTGAAGAAACGTGAAAAAATCGATTTAGGTAGGCAAATGTTATGGCAAATATAATTGGAAGCGACGAGAATGATACTCTATTAGGCAGCAAGTTCGCGGACACCATTAACGGTAAGGCAGGTGACGATACTTTGACTGGTGGAGGCGGCAAGGATACATTTGTTTACGACTTCTATCGCGGCACTGATATTATCAGCGATTTTGGTGGCATAGGTAAAGGCGTAACTCCATCGGCAGCAGTCATTGCCGAAGTGGATATCATAAAATTTGATGGTTCAGGTTTTACTGCTCAAAATTTGCTGCTCACTCAGAATGGCAGCAATCTGGAAATCACCTTTGAAGATGTAGATGTATCTGATGCTAAAGTCATCCTGCAAAACTTTAATTTAGAAAACCTGGAGAACCTAAAAGCTTCTGGAGCAACACCAGCGATTGGCAATATCCTGTTTGATGGGCAAACTAGCATCACAGACAATTTTAATGTCCTGGATGCCAACTCTACTGAAACGAACCTGGGTATCAAGAACACGGTGACTTTCCTCAATGACCTATCCAACAATATTACGGGTTTAGATAACTCAAATGATGTCGTCAATGGTCAGGGCGGTAATGACAAAATCGATGGCTTAAGTGGCAATGACATTCTCAGGGGTGGTGTAGGCAATGATACTCTGATTGGTGGTGTAGGCAATGACACGCTCATTGGTGACGCGGGGAATAACTCACTTATTGGTGGTGCTGGGGATGATTATTTAAATGTTAACTATTCAGAAGGCAATAACCTGCTCTCTAGTGGTGACGGGAATGATTATCTCTTTGCCTCTGGTGACTACAACGAGTACCGAGGCTCATTTTCATTTGGCAATCCAATAATAGGCAATAACACCCTCAACGGTGGTGCTGGTAACGACTTTTTTTATGCTAATTATTCAGCAGGCAATAACACCTTCAACGGTGATGCTGGAGATGATCGCTTATATGTTGATTATTCAACAGGTAATAATCTGCTCTCTGGTGGCACGGGTAATGATTCTCTCTCCGTTTCTGGCTTCTCCGATGGTGGAGGAGGAGGTTTTTTTAAAAGATATTATGGCACAGGCAATAACACCCTCAACGGTGATGCTGGAGATGATTACTTAGATGCTCGTTATACAACAGGTAATAACACTCTCAACGGTGGTATTGGTGATGATTACTTGGATGTTGACAATTCAGAAGGCAATAATCTGCTCTCTGGAGGCGATGGCAATGATTCATTCTATGTAACTGCCCTAGTAGATATTGTCCCCTCTTCTTTAGTAACTCAAACGGTAGATGGGGGTAAAGATGATGATTTGTTGTCTGTCAATTACAGAAATGCTACCAAAGGAATCACAACGACTTACAATGCTACTACTAACATTGGATCAATTACAGCAGATACGAATCGAGTTAGCTACAAGAATATCGAACGATTAAATCTCATTGGTACAGCCTACGATGACAATATTGTGGGAACCAATGGCAACGATACCCTCTCTGCCGACTATGGCAAAGATACGATCGATGGCGGCAAAGGTGACGATTTGTTGTCCGTCGATTATGCCGGGGCTACCAAAGGAATCACAACGACTTACAATGCTACTACTAACACTGGATCAATTACAGCGGGTACGAATCGAGTTAGCTACAAGAATATCGAACGATTAAATCTCATTGGTACAGCCTACGATGACAATATTGTGGGAACCAATGGCAACGATACCCTCTCTGCCGGCTATGGCAAAGATACCATAGACGGGGGTAAGGGTGACGATTTATTGTCCGTCAATTACAGCAGCTACAGCAATGGAATTACAACAAGTTTCAATGCTACTACTAACACTGGATCAATTACAGTAGGCACGAATCAGGTTAGCTACAAAAATATCGAACGATTAGATATCAAAGGTACAGATTACAATGACAATATTGTGGGGAACAATGGGAATGATACGCTCTCTGCGGGCAATGGCAAAGATACCATAGACGGGGGTAAGGGTGACGATCTGTTGTTTATTAATTACCAGAGTGCTAACGGAGGAATCACTTCGGCATTCAATGCTACTACTAACACTGGATCAATTACAGCAGGCACGAATCAGGTTACCTACAAGAATATCGAACGATTAGATATCTGGGGTACAAATTACGATGACAACATTGTGGGGAACAATAGCAATGATATGATAGATGGGGGCATTAGTGGCAATGATACAATTATTGGTGGTGCAGGTAACGATAGGTTGATTGCTAGCTCTCTGGGCAATAATACCCTTTATGGTGGTTTTGGCAATGATATTCTGACAGGTGAGTTTGGTAATGATACCCTCTATGGAGAAGATGGTATTGATACCTTTGCCTTCAATAGTTACCGCAAAGGTGTTGATACTATTTATGACTTTAACGCCACTAATGAACTAATTCAGCTATCGACTTATGATTTTGATGAGGGATTATCATCAGGTTCACTTGGGACAAGTCAGTTTACTATTGGAACATCTGCAAGCACTAGCGATCAGCGATTTATCTACAACAGCGGTACAGGTGGACTGTTCTTTGACCAAGATGGCAGTGCATCTGGGTTTACTCAGGTAAAATTTGCACAATTATCTGCTGGATTGTCACTAAGCGCAAACAATTTTGTAGTTGTCTAATCTTTATTAGCGCTCTTGCCTCACTAATCGGCACGGTTTGCGGGGTGCTATTTTTAGCATCTCGCATCTCTTTTGCTCAATGTCTGTTTGCGGTGGAATAAGTGGGTCACAATAGACGACAGTCTGGCTAATAATATCTGGAACGGGCGTAGTGAAGTCGTTCAACGTCTTTTAGCCCAAAAATGTGAAATTTGCGGGGCAACGGATAATATTGAAGTTCACCATATCCGCAAACTAGTAGACATTAAGCCTCATGAATGTCAAGAACGTCCAGAATGGTCAATTTTCTTTGTACTATCACAAAACTGTAGTAAATTCGCTTCGTCCAAAGACTGTAGTCCCAATTGGGGTAAGGGTGACAGTATGTTTTTAGAACATGTTGTGTCTTCTAGCGAATATTACTCGGATTATTGTATTAAATATTTATTATATACGTAAGAGTTTATTAGCGATCGCTCTCCAAGTGGGGTCATCTCACAAAATCGCATTGCTCCCGATAAGATATCGGACATGGGCTGATTGTAGTTTTTGAGTTGTCGTTGTGAGAGACAATAACTCTACTACATCAGCCCTCTCTTCTCATCCTCTTATTTTGGCTAAGGTATTGATTGAAATGAGACAATATCGTTAATATCACTATTGGCTGTACGGGTAATTGTGGTGTCAAATTGGAAAGGAATAATTTTTAGTGACACAGCCAGATTAACGCTTAATGAGTCCAATACCCCAGATAGTCCTATATTGCTATCATTTAGTAATCCTTGGGTAAGGTCGCGATTGAGAACTTCATAAAGACCTGCTTCTACTGGATAATTTGCCAAGAAATCTTTAATGTAATTACCGATGGGTATGACATCTTTAAATACACTTGAGTCAATTCCATCAACATAATCTAAATTAACAGTAACATCGGCAACTATACCGCCATCAATTGGAGATGTAATGTCTTCTAAACGAAATGAAATAATATCGTTTATGTTACCATTTGGGGTACGAGTATTTGTGCTGTCAAATTGGAAAGGAATAATGGCAGGTGCGACATCAAGATTCAAGCTTAAAGAGTTTAGCACTTCAGAAAGCCCTAGATTGTCATCAGTTAGCAGTTCTTTCGTGAGATTGCGATTGATAACTTCAAATAAGTCATTAGGATTATTTAGATAATTAGTCAGGTAATCTTTGATATTATTAGCAATGGGTACGATACTTTTTAATTCACTTGGGTTCAGCCCATCGATATAATCCAAGTTAACTGTAACATCAGCAACTTCGTTATTCTCTACTTGAAGCCGAATGTCTTCCAACTTAAACGAAACTAAGTTAGATTTGCGTGTTATACTATCAAGAATGAATTCGTATGACATAATCTAATTTTTTCAGACAATTTTCTCATTCTTTAATTCTTAAAATACCAAAGTTGGGGTAAATTTTCGCATCCCTGTACATTAAAGTATTATTGTCGAATCGCACTAAAAAAAGCTGAAATAGTTGCCTGATAAGAGGTTTAGAAAATTAATAGTTTTAAGGTCGGGAATCAGAATAATCTGGAACTCTCAGTTTGTGATGCCGAATGCATTGCGTCTCCAAGAGTTGACGGGCGAAGCAGTGCCATCGCTGCTTCATTAGCCTACCTGACTTTTCACGGGATATGGAAAGGAGAGAATGGTTCGCGAATGATATTCGCGAACCATTCTTCCATAAAAATGATCTTTATATTTGCTGATATTGTCGTTGTAGGTGTGAGTGACATGGGTGCAAATGAAAATATTAGAGAGAAACCCGTATAAAGAGTGTGATTTTGGAGACAAACGCTTAACTCAACGAGCAGTATCGATTGCAGAGTGTTTGTCTGTAAAATATGGAGAGCCATTATCAAAAGTATTTAAAAGTGCCAGCGATCTCAAACGCGGTTACGAATTTTTCTCTAATCCCAAAACAACATTTTTTAAATTGACTCAACCCTCTTTTAAACAAACAGCGCGACAGATAAATGGCATACCAGTTGTGCTAGCGGTAGGGGATACGAGTTTTCTTGATTACAATAAAATACTAGACAAACGTGACGATTACGGTCCGACAGGAAATGGTGGAAATGGACTAATTCTACACACCTCTTTAGCATTAGACCCAGATTTTGGTCAGCCATTAGGGCTGTTGTGGGAGAAGTTATGGCATCGAGAAAAAAGCCAAAAACCACCCATATCTGAAGAACCCGAACAGAAAAAACAGCGATTAAAAGAAAAACGCAAAGCTCAAAGAAAAAAGCCATTTGAAGAAAAAGAGTCTTACCGATGGGTGGAAGCGTTTGAAAAAGTAGAAAACCTATTTAGTAGTTTAAAAACTCCCATAGGGGGACAGACTTCAAGAGTCGTTCATGTCTTTGACCGGGAAGGCGATATTGCAGAGGTATTTGCACGAGTCAGTCATTCCCAAAATACAGGTGTTGTTGTCAGAGCGGCTCATAATCGATGCCTAGAGGTAGAAAATTCTTATTTGTGGTCACATATATCTTCTCAATCAGTACAGTTTGTAAAGGAGGTTGAACTAATTGAAACCAAAAAGCGTTCAAAAAGAACTGCAACTTTAGAAGTTAGATTTTGTCCAATTTCAATAAGTCCTCCTTCAAGATTAAAAAACTCCGTCCGTTTCAATGTTTATGCTGTTTATGCAAAAGAAATTGATAGTCCTGATGGGTGCGAACCAGTAGAGTGGATGCTATTAACAAGTGAATCTGTACTCTCCCAACAAGATGCCGCGTCAATTTTGCGTTGGTATACGTATCGTTGGCGAGTGGAAGAGTATCATAAGATTCTTAAATCTGGCTGCAAAGCAGAAAGCTATCGTTTGGCTGGTGAGAGTATGTCATCGATGCTAGGGTTTTTAACTGTAATTGCCGCACAGCTATTACGAATAACTTATCTGCACCGCAACTGTCCGCATCTGAATGCGGTTACTGTGTTAACTAAATTACAAATAGATGTGTTGCTCTCTTGTACTCCACATCAACTGAAAAAGGATGTCCAATTAAATATTGACTGGGCGATTCGGGCAATTGCACGTCTCGGTGGATACTTAGAGCATAGGAAAAATAGTGCAATTGGAATACAAGTTTTGTGGAGAGGTTGGTTAGAGCTAGAAACTTTATGCCAGGGTTGGCTACTACACCAAAATCTTAAATTAATCGACTAAGTTTCGTTGGTTCTGGCTTGAACATGAGAAAGTGGTTCGCGAACGACATACGCGAACCATTAGTTGTTTGTTTTATGCCAAAAGACTGTAAGCTCTCTAAAGAAGAGCAACTTGTTAAGCGCATTGACCAACTGCTTAAAGCCAAAAAAGACATAGAGCAAGAAATCCAGTCGATAATTGCTTCGGGTCAGGTCGCTCCCAGCGGATGTTGGATTGTCCGCTATCTAGCTAAAGGGCGTAATCATACGTACTGGTATTACAAACTACAAGCTACCAACCCAATATTTCTCACCAAAACTGATGGGAAAGGTTCTCGATATCAACATTTAGGCAAAGCTGGTAGTCAAGCTTACTTAGATGCCCTTGAGCAAATTACTCGTCGAGCGAAAATTGAAGCGTTAGACCGTGCAGTTGAAATTCTCAATCAGGGTTTAAAAGATTTGGTTGAGGAAACTTCTAAACATAACGACGAGAAGATGGTGGAGTTTAAGGCACTGGCTGTAACGCATCGGCACGTTATCAAGAATTATCTTCATGTCAGTATCTCGGAAAAACACACACCGATAGCGATCGCACAGAAACTACTTGCGAAGATTGATTTGAAGTTGGACTACATTGGTCGGTTGGGGTCGAGGGAAAACAGGGAGTGCGTTTATCGGTTTGTTGCCCCTGATGATCAGCGTGATTCTATTTTTGGGCAGTGGTTAAATCGAGATGAAGCATCATACAGTGAGTTGGTGTCAGTCACTAATAATATAGTTTTATCGACACCAGTGATTGACACAACCTCCCAAATATTACAAGAGGTAGTGTCCAGCCCCCAAGTCCAAGCCTGGAAAGGGCTGAAGCTGAAATTGCAGCAGGGTTTGGACAGTATTAGCTCTTCCTACAGTGAGTTAATCTCCAAGGTTGGTGAGGCTGTTGGCGTTGCTGATGGGGAGCCTTACTGGAACGCATACCTGGGGCAGTGGCAGGTTTGGGTCAGCTTTACAGACGGGTGTAGGTCTGTGGTTTGTGATTGGTTGGTGATGGTGTAGTGAGAGAAAGCTTTGGTAAAGAGTTGAGTAATTCATGCTTTACTATTTCGTCTTCCCAGCTTTTTTAGAGACAGCAATTGCACTAACTCCAAACAATAGACCTAGTAGGGAAGTGGGTTCTGGTACTGATGTAGATGAAGAACTCAGGGTAATATTGGCAGCAGAATCTTGATAGATGTATGTTCCTGCCAGTCCCACTTCACCCGTCAAGGTAATTTCAGAGCTTGAAGTTTTTTCTAAGGTATATCTTGGAGCATCAAAAGCAATGCCAAAATCAACTACTAAATTCCAATTCGACCCAGAACCAAGCTCAAAATCAACATCTGGGGTTAAGTTACCGCCATTAGTAGATCCTTTCTTCAAATTCAAGTTTAGATTGTTGACGGATAGCTCCCAATCGCTCAAAGTCCCGGACTTTGAGTAAACCACGAATCCTGAATATTCGCTCTTGAATGGCAAAGAGTTCGTAAGGAATGGGCTAGTAGCATCGACTAAGGTAAAATCACCTGAAAATTCTTGTCTAGTTAGAATCGCTCCCAGTACGGGAGTAGCATGAAATACGCTTGCAACTACCAAACCAATCACGGCAACGCTAACTTTAGAGAGTCGAACTTGATTCATGGATTAGGTATGCTATCTAAAATTGTTGAAGGTATGCTATCACATCGGGAGCAACTTAAGATACATTCGATACACCAAAAATTTCTGCGATGTGCGGTGTTCTCGAAGAATCGCTCAAGCCAAGAAATGGGCAATACAATATATTTATTAAAGAATTACTCAGTACCCTAACGATTGACGAGCGTTGCGGTGTGATGCTGGAGTTTGAATACGCTTGCCCTGACAAATTTGCTTAATTGGTGGCAGATACACCCAATCTAAGCCCCAGCGATCGCAGTTTCTACGTCTAAAGACACAAGTTTATTTAATTTTGAGAGATTAATCAGAGATTAATGAGATATTAAGTTGAAAAACGGTTCTTCAGATAGAAACTTATGGCAACCGAGCAAGAGCTTCAATCTCTTTTTAATAAATTAGATACCGATCAAGACGGCAAAATCTCCATTAATGATCTTTTTTTAAGCCCTGGCTTAAGTACAATCATTTCATCAGAAACAAATATCAGTACTCCCCAGGAATTGCTAGTAAATTATGATTCAGACTCTGACGGTAGTATTACATTTGAAGAGTTAAAGTCAGCAGTTAAGAAAGCAGATAATTTAACCTAGCTGTCAAAAAACCCAATACCAAATATCAATACCCAAAATCCCTCTAAGCGCCCACGTTTTGAAGGATTTGCAATTTTCATGGTTATTGGTGAATCGCTAGCACAAAAGAGATGACCACACAAGTAATTCACATAATATCCTTTGACATTCCCCAAACACTCACCCAGGTAGAAAGTGCTGCTATTCAAGGTTGCAAGGGGCTGAAGCTGAAAATGCAGCTTGGGCTTACCAGTATTGGCTCTTTCTACAGTTGACGGGAGCAAGTTTGTTTTAACGCAAGATTGAACCTGAACCAACTTCCCACTGATGTTTGAGCAATTCTTGGTAAGTCTTTTCCCTTATCATCATCTGCTTATACAGCATCTGCAAAAATTCTTGAGCTTGTTCATGGGACATCTGCTGCACAAGATCCACGAAAGTTCTAAGGCTAAATTCTTGTTCTAAAGATAATTCAATGGGTTGGTTCATAGCTTTTATTTCAGTTTGCTAAGTTAAGCAAATATTGCTTTATATAAATAAATATTACAATAGCTTTACAAAAATCAAAGGTGTGTAAACCGTACCGCAGTAGGTTAGAAATGCCGTATCTGCTGCTGGAAACCCTGATATCACTCCATTGTGGCAACCCAAGTAAAAACTTAAGTTCTAAAGTTTTTTACTAAAAGGTTTTTAAAAGTATTTTTCGCCTCTACTTGCGGCTGGCGATTGCCAGCCGTAGGCGAAACAGCGCCATCGCTGTTGGAGGAGATGGGTAATACTTTGGGCAACGATTAATGAGCGTCGTCGCGTGATGCTGGAGTTTAAGGATCTTGACCGTGAGAAGTTTGCTCAACTGGTGACAGATGTTAGAAGGGGAGCAACGCGATTTTGTGAGGTGCTGAAACCTGGGGCGTATATAGCTTGTTTCAGGATGCGAGCGCAACTAAAATACTAGGTTTTGTTGAGAATATAGACGTGTAATTGAGAACCAAACCTCGATCTCACTTTTTCGCGTTGCTCCCTGTTAGAAGTTGGGGAGAATTCGATTTGGAAACCGGATTTTAACAAGGGGCAGTTATTGCCTGCTGTGTTGTTACTTGAAAATCTGAATCTGTTGCAGTTTCTTACGCCAGATGTTCAGTTACGTGGCAGCGACGAGAAGATGCTGGAGTTTAAAGCGCTGGCTGTTCAGCACAGGCATGTTATCAAGAATTACCTGAATGTTAGTATCTCGGAAAAACTTACTTCCATAGCGATCGCACAGAAACTACTTGCAAAGATTGATTTGAAATTGGACTACGTTGGTCGGTTGGGTAAGCGTGAAAATCGGGAGTGCGTTTACCAGTTTGTTGCACCTGATGATCAGCGTAATTCTATTTTTGGGCAGTGGTTAAATCGGGATGAAGCGTTTTCAAGGGAATTGGTGTCAGTCACTAATAATATAAGTACAACTACACCAGTAACTGACACAACATCACTATCCATATCGCACAATACTGAAGTGGTGTCAGGCACTAATAATATAGTCTTTGCAACACCACTCAGTGACACAGCACCACATACCCCAGAAAATATTGCTATTCAACGATGGAAGGGGCTGAAGCTGAAAATGCGCCTTGGACTCGACAGCGTTGGCAAGTTCTACCAACAGCTAGTCTCCACAATCGGCTCGGCTGTCGGTGTTGCTGATGGTGAGCCTTATTGGAACGCATACCTGGGGCAGTGGCAGGTATGGGTTAACTTTGGGAGCGAGTGTAGGTCTGTGGTGTGCGATTGGGTCGAGTGTATGGGGTGACGTTTGTTGCCGTCAACCTCAGAGGAGAACACTTTCAACTTCTCGCATATAACGGTTCTCGTTCCCATTTCCAGTAGAGCTAGTTACAAGTCTGCAATCAACCTTGCCTTCCTCAGAAAGAATTGCATCACAGTCTCTTCTCTAGAAATAATATCGACTGTACCTTCCATTCCTAACTGGAGCGCACATTGATGTTTTTCCCTACCTAGAGAAAGACTTTCTGGCTCAATTATTACCTCATAGTACGCACCAACGACTGCCATCTTCTGGCTGGCAGATGTTGTGTCAGTGGCATTAGCAGCATTCCCTTGAGGTGCGATTGCATCTGGGGAAATCGTCTTAACCTTGCCTTTAAGAGTACCATAATCTGGATAAGGACAAGCAGAAACCCGCATTTGTACAATTTGACCTTGTTTCAACTTATTTTTATCCTGAAGTGTTACTGCTGCCTTTACCTTCAAGGGTGCATCACTGGGGACAATTTGGGCAATTTCCTGTCCAGCAGGCACAGTTTGACCGGAGTTTCGCAGGTTTAATTTAGAAATAATTCCGTCTGCTGTGGCAGTAATCACAGTCTGACTGAGGTCGATATTTACTTGTTGGAGTTCGCGGGTGTCCCTCTCTAGCTGTTTTTGGATTTCAATTCGTTGCTGGATTAGAGCAAAGCGTTCTTTATCTAAAGTAGCAATGTTGGCTTGACCAGTAGCTTTTTCTTGGGCAATGCGATTATAAGCGATCGCTACTTGTGCATTACTGGGATTGAGAGCAGTTTGCACGTGTTCCAATTTGGCTTTAGCTGCTTGAAGAGCTTGTTCATGCTGGCGAACAGCTAATTGTGCTTCCTCAAATTGATCTTGAGACAAGGCTCCGGCTTTGGCTACACCCTCGTATCGATTCCGCTTTGACTGAGCTGCTTTAAGACTAGCATCCGCAGCTTTAACATTGGCATTCGCTTCTTCAACATCAGTAGCGGTGGTAATAAGTTTATCTTGATAGTCCCGGCTACGACCGCTTAATTCAGCAACAGATGCAGCGATCGCACGGTTGACGCGCTCAGTTTCAGCTAAAACCTGACTATCAATGGCGTTAATCTGGGCATTAATTTGAAAGAGTTGTAAACGACTTTGCCCAATGTTGCTTTGCAGTTGGCTCTTTTTGGTTTGTAGCTTTGAGTTATCAATAGTAGCAATGATATCCCCTTTTTTGACAACTTGATTTTCTGCAACAAAAACCTGCGTCACCTGACCTTCGGTAGCAGCTTGAACGAGCCGCAATTCACCAGCAGGGCGGACGACTGCTTGTCCTTTAACCGTTACTTTATATTTGGTAATAGAGGCGAGTGGAACGCCTAACCCCACAGCACAGACAAGAACTAGTCCGCCCCAAATAGTCCAACGACCAAGTGACGGGAGAAACTCGTTGTCTTGAATTGGGGGCAGGTAGTCGGAGTTGGAATGGCTAATCATGCTATTTTATTTACTGATTATTGTGCTGAATTTACCGTTAGAGTTAAAGGATTTAGGCACTAAACCATTTGTAAATGGGTCAACGCCGTCTAAAAAGTCTAAGTGTTCACCAGCTTGATGGTGGAGATCCTCTGGAGTGCCTTGAATTTTCAAACACCCTTCTTCGAGCAGTACAATCCAATCAGCCCGCCCAATGACTTTGGGGCGGTGGCTAATCATAATTGTGGTTTTATCCTGCCGATGGTGCAGGAGTCTGTCTAGCACTTCGGCTTCACTCACTGGGTCGAGAGCGCCAGTCGATTCATCTAAAATTAATACTGGTGGATCAGTTACTATAGCTCTAGCGATCGCTAATCTCTGTCGTTGTCCACCAGAAAGATTCGCGCCAAATTCACCTAAAACAGTTTGATACTTGTCGGGTAGTTTACTAATAAATTCATCTGCACCAGCAATAGAGCAAGCCTCAACAATTTGTTCAAACGTTATTTGAGGATAGCTGAAGCGGAAGTTGTCAATAATTGAGCGGCTCCAGAAGTGTGGTTCTTGAGGAACTAAAACTACTTGTTGCCGCAGACATTCCATCGAGAGGTCTTGCTGATTATAGATGCCATAGCGAATATTGCCAGACTGGAGGAAATACAAACCTGCAAGTAGTTTAGCAAGGGTACTTTTTCCACAGCCGGATTTGCCAATCAAGGCTATGACTTGACCACCAGGGATAGTCAGCGAAAAATCTTGCAGCAAATCAACTCTACCTGCATGGTGAAAATTAAGGTTGGTGCAAGTAATATCTGCATTGCTCTTAAGTTCTGCCCAAGGTTTTTTCTCGTCTTTTTCGTCTTCTGAGGTAGCATCAATTACCTCTGTCAGACGTTGGATGACAATCTGGGCAGTGATGAACTCATCAACTAAGCCGATGACTGAACCCAAAAAGCCGAGAAAGTTGCCACTCATACCACTAAATGCTAGCAACTGACCGATGCTTAAAGTGCGATTAATTACTAAATAGCTACCTAACCAGAGTAGGGCAATACTAATAAAAGTGGAAAGAATACTAGTCACTGTACTACTATAGAGCCCCAGCTTCATCGTACTCCAGCCCAAGTTAGCAAGCCGACCATAATTCGTCTGATACTCTTGCCAAGCTTGGGGAGTGGCTTGGGTGGTTTTGAGAACTTGAACTCCGCGAAAGGTTTCGACAAGAAAGCCTTGGTTTTCTGTACCCAAGACAATCATGTCGCGGGTTTTCTGGCGCAAGGCTGGGAGAAAAAGCAGATTGACAAGGGTGACAATAATAAAGGCAGCCAGGGAAGCCAAAGTCAGCCCCCAACTGTAAAAGAGCATGAAGCCCAAGGAAACCAAGGCGATAAAAAACTGACTAGGTAAACCGAGGACAATTTGACCAACAAGAGAGTGGATGGCATTAACATCGGCAATGCGACTAACTACCTCTCCACTACGACGACCCTCAAAGTAATCGAGGGGCAAGTGCAACAGTTTCCGCCCATAGTCAAAGAGCAGTCCTAATTGCAGGCGCTGGCCAAAGTGACCGATTAGGAATGACTGGACTAACCCGATCGCACTCCGAATCAGATTCATGAAGATAACCCCAATCGCCACAGTTGTCAGTAATTGCGTATCTCCTCGCACTAGCACGTCATCGGTGAGCAGTTGCATCATAAAAGGGGAGGCGAGCGAGAGCAGACCGATCATAATATTGATCAGGATTGCCTGACTCAGAAGGAAGCGATAGGGCCAAACTCGCTTGAGATAACGCCCTATTCCGCCCACTTTATCGTTCGACTGCTCATAAAAGCGGCTGTCATCTGGCGTAAGCAGCAACATTATGCCGTTGCCCCAACCAGCGGTCAACTCGTTGCGAGTGAGGTAGCGAATGCCGACACCGGGATCGACAGTTACATATTTTTTTCCTTTTCGCCCGTATAAAACTACCCAGTGGTAACCTTTCCAGTGAATGATGCCTGGTAGAGGGGCTTTGTCCAATTGGTTAAGCAGTTGTGGAGAAGCTTTGACTTGGCGGGTATTGAATCCAAGGGCTTCTGCACCACGACTCAAACCCAGCAGGCTGCTTCCCCGTGCTCCTGTACCGACCGCTTCTCGGACGCGGTTGATAGCGAAAGTGCGTCCGTAATGTTTGGCAACAGTAGCAAGGCAGGCAGCACCGCAGTCTTCTTCACTGTGTTGTAGTACACTTTGGTATTTCATCTTTAGGAAGAATGTTAATAAAGAGCAAAGAAAGAACAGTCGGGGCGGAAGCCCCGACCATAAGGTTTCAGAGCAAGCTTATGGAGTTAGACTACTGCTGCAAAGCTATAATCTAAGCAATGAGAGTGATTCAGCTTGCTTTGTAGCCTCTGTCCATCTTTTAAGTAACTTTGTAAGTCACGTCATACGTAGAGCCGCTTCCAGTCACTCTTTTCGTTACTAAGCCGTTTGTTGGGCTGCTAACAGTAAAACTACCAACTGGGTCATCCGGGTTGAATGGGTCTTGATCGCGAAGACTGATCGTGATTGTGCCGCTGAAATCTCTTCCTATGTTATCAAGATTCTTGATATCTCCATCATCTATGCTGCGAGGTCCCCAAACCCGATCATCACCAATTTTGATAAAGAGATCGTCTGAGTTTAAAAAGCCATCTGCACCAGATTTGATGCACTGAACTTTATCTAAGATAACTCTCCTACCTCCCTCGATAATGGCAGCTTCTGCGGGCGTTAATTCAGTGAATAGTTGTGCATACTGATTGTCTTTCATCTTCTTTCTCCAAAAAATTTGAGTTTTGTTGAATATCAAGTTCTGCTTGTTTGAACCTGATATATTAATCAAACTCTACTGATACCTAACTTCCAGCCTGAATATTATTGAGTTGTTCTAACTTATGACTGACTTGAGCGTGTAAAATTTAGATAGTTGCTTGCAATTAGCTATGCCTAGATCGCTCAAAGTTCGTCATGATTGCGTTGAAAAAGTTAAATTGGCAGTCAGGCGTAATAGCTTTCCCAGCCAAAGAACTTTAGCAGAGGAAGTAGGACTTGCTCTAGCCACAGTTAGCAACTTCCTGACAGGGAAACCTGTGGATCATGCGACTTTCGAAGAACTCTGTCAGAGATTGGCACTCGATTGGAGAGAAGTCGCTGATTTAGATTTTGAGGCTCCATCAGTGACTATGTACCAAAATGCCGATAAAAAAACTACTAGCAAACACCAGGATTGGGGAGAGGCAATTGATGTTTCGGCGTTGTATGGGCGTAATGAAGAACTTGCAACTTTAGAACAATGGATTGTAAATGAGCAATGCCGACTGATTGCTGTAATTGGGATGGGTGGCATTGGCAAGACAGCTTTATCTGTAAAAGTTGCACAGATAGTACAGGACAAATTCGACTATTTGATTTGGCGGAGTCTGCGTAATGCTCCACCAGTCCAGGAACTTTTAAAAGAGCTAATTTACTTTCTTTCTCAGCAACAGGAAACAAACTTACCAGAAACTGTAGACGGTAAAGTATCCCAGTTACTGAAGTACTTGTGTAAAAAACGCTGCTTATTGATACTGGATAATGCTGAGTCAATTTTATCTAGTCACAACACCTCTGGGGCATATCGTTCAGGATATGAGGGATATGGACAATTGCTCAGATGTATTGGTGAAAGCACTCATCAAAGCTGTTTATTGTTGACTAGTAGAGAAAAACCTAAAGGGCTGAGTTACAAAGAAGGAAAATACTTGCCTGTTCGTTCATTGAAATTAAGCGGCTTAAAACATGACGAAGGTTATTTGATTTTTCAAGAAAAAGGCTTTGCTATATCCCAACACAATAGTCAAGCATTAATAAAACATTATGCAGGAAATCCTCTAGCATTAAAGATCGTAGCAACAACGATTATAGAATTATTTAATGGTGACATTGGTCAATTTTTAGAACAAGGTATTGTTATTTTTGGTGATATCAGAGAATTGCTAGAGCAGCAGTTTAATCGCTTATCAGCTCTAGAACAACAAATCATGTATTGGTTGGCGATTAATCGCGAGTGGATTTCGCTGGGAGAATTAGCTCAAGATATTGTACCGTCTCCTAACCAAAAGACTTTAATAGAAGCTTTAGAATCCCTATTACGTCGGTCTTTAATTGAAAACTCCAGAGCAAATTTTACTCAACAGCCTGTGGTTATGGAGTATGTGATTGACAGATTCATTGATGAAGTTAACCAAGAATTAAATTCTCAACAAGTTGGGCTATTGCATACTCTTGCTTTGATTAAAGCTACTGCCAAAGATTACTTGAGAAACACCCAAATTCGCCTAATTCTCAAACCAATTGCTGAGAGATTACAAGCTCAATTCGCAAATGTTGAAAAATATTTAAATCAACTATTGTCCAATTTACGGCTTTTAGCAGCACAAACTCCTGGTTATGCAATTGGAAATATTATCAACCTGCTTTGGCAACTAAAAATAGATGTCAGCGGCTATGATTTTTCTGAGTTAACCATTTGGCAAGCTTACCTGCAAGGCATGAACTTACACCAAGTAAACTTGACAAATTCAAATTTAACTAAATCGGTTTTTACTCAAACTAATGCAGGTATTTTATCAGCCGCCTTTAGTGGGGATGGAAAGCTTCTAGCTACAGGAACTGATAACGAAATTTGTTTGTGGCAAGTTGCAGATAGCCAACAACTCCTTTATTACAGAGGCCACACAGGTTGGGTGGTATCAGTGGCTTTTAGCCTGGATGGACAAATTCTTGCAAGTGGCAGTAACGACCACACAATTAAATTGTGGGATATTCAGACTGGGCAATGTCTCAAAACTCTGCGTGGTCACAGCAGTTGGGTGCAATGCGTTGCTTTTAACCCGGATGGGCAAATTCTTGCAAGTGGCAGTAACGACCACACAATCAAATTGTGGAATATTCAGACTGGGCAATGTTTCAAAACCCTGCAAGGACATAAAGGGCGGGTACTTTCGGTTGCATTTAGCCCAGATAGACAAACTTTAGTCAGTAGCGGCGAAGATCAAACTGTTAGGCTGTGGAATATTAGTGATCAAGAGTGCTTAAGAATTTTAGAGATCCAGATCAATTGGATACTATCTGTAGCTTTAAGTCCAGATGGACAGACACTGGCAGTTGCTAGCGAAGGTAATACAGTTAAATTATGGAATATACAGCCCGGAGAATGTGTCAAAATACTACCTGGCTACAGTAATTTTGTTTGGGCAGTTACGTTTAGTGCAGATGGTCAGGTATTAGCGACAGCAGGTGAAGATAAAATAGTTAAAATCTGGGATGTCTCAACAGGAGAATGTCTGCAAACTTTGCAAGAGCATACCGAGAGGGTTTGGTTAGTCGTCTTTAGTCCTGATGAGCGAACATTAGTTAGTGCCAGTAATGATAAAACAGTAAAATTATGGGATTTCCATACTGGACAATGTTTGAAAACGCTAACAGCTTATAGCAATTGGGTATCATCTGTTGCCTTTAGTTGGGATGATCAAATCTTGGCAAGTGGTTGTGAAGACTATCAGATTAGATTGTGGAATGTATCGACAGGGCTATGCATCAGAACATTGCGTGGGCATACAAATATTGTTTCATCAGTTGTTTTTGCTCCCAAAGCAGTTGTCAGTGAAGCATCAAATTCGATTTTGGCAAGTGGTAGCGACGACAAAACCATTAAGCTTTGGGATACCCAAAGTAGTGAATGTATAAAAACATTGTGGGGGCATGATAATTGGGTACAATCGCTAAGTTTTAGCCCTAATGGTGAGATTTTGGCAAGTGGTAGCCGCGACCAAACAGTAAAGCTTTGGGATTGGCGCACTGGTGAGTGTCTAAATACATTGCTTGGACATCGCCACAGAGTTAAGTCAGTCGCTTTTAGTCCCCAAGGTAATATACTCGCAAGCGGTAGTGATGACCAAACCATCAAAATTTGGAATGTTACTCAAGGTGCTTGTTTGCAAACATTGGCTGGGCATGAAGACTGGGTACTTTGTGTAGCTTTTAGTCCCTGTGGCAAATTATTGGCAAGCAGTAGCGGCGATCACACAATTAAGCTGTGGGATACGTCTACTTGGGAATGTCTGCAAACTTTGACTGGGCATAGCAATAGAGTAAGGTCGGTTGTTTTTAGTTCGGATGGTCGAAGATTAGTTAGCTGTAGCGATGACCAAACACTTAAGTTGTGGGATACAGGTACAGGCATAAATTTGAGAACATTTGAGGGGCATCAAAAGGTAGTCTGGTCAGTTGCTTTTAGTCGGGACGGTCAAATGTTAGCTTCCGGCAGCAAAGACGAGACTATCAGGCTTTGGAATGTAGAAACTGGAGAGTGTTTAAAAACCCTGAGAGCAAACAGGCCTTATGAAGGGATGAATATTACTGGTGTCATTGGTTTAACTCCAGCACAGAAAACAACTCTCAAAGCACTGGGAGCAGTAGAAATTAATTTATTAAAGTAATTAAAATTAATTTTTGTAAAAATAGCTTTTTCCATAGCTCAAGATGTAAATAGAAACTCTACAATTAAACATATCAAGCAACTAGAGTATTACTAGATGCAGTTATGGATGAAAAGAGTTCTCAATCTAACCACTCTAATGATGCAAAAAGTACAGATAAGTCTTCTGAGGAAGATGAGGTCATCAGAAAGCCGCCTGTGGTTGATGCAATTACTGTTGAAAAATCGTTTGACGATTCGCGTGACCCAACGGTACAAGATAGACCTTTATCAGAAGATTTAATTAAGGCTGCTACTACTCAAAAAATAGAAGAAGAACAAGTTAGAAGAAAACTAATTGTTCCTCCTGATGCTTAACCCAAATCATCCACCTAAAGGGTGATAAATCAAAATCGTGATAAAGATTAATTATTAATCTTTGTTGTAATAAATAGTTGTAATTTGTTTTCAACTAAAAAATAATTAGTCACCAAAATAAATATATAAAATATATAGCTGTTTTTGAAAATTTTATTACACTTCATTGTTTCTGTTATGCCAAGACTTCTACTTATTTGCCTCTGTAATTAATTTATTCAGAAATCAAAGCTGCTTGCCTTGCTATATTTGAATAATGGGCTTTTAAGCCATCATAATTGGCTCCTTTAGAATTCTTTGCTAAGGAAAGGTTTTTTGCGATTTAGCTTCTAAAGGTTGGTTTTTTATTGTTAAGCTTGCTTAGAATTATAAAGAAATAGAAAAAAATAAATAATTTTCCGAAATTTGAAAAACTAACTGTGTTTATATAAAAATTAAACAAAACAACAGATAGATTGTGAAAAAAATTTTATTATTATCAGCAAACCCTAAAAACACAGACAAGCTGCGCTTGGATGAAGAGGTACGGGAAATTCAAACCGCACTCAGGCAAGCCAAAAATCGCGCACAGTTTGAAATACTAACTGAGTTAGCACTAAGAGTTGACGACTTACACCGTGTATTGTTAGAGCATGAGCCTGCAATCGTTCACTTTTCTGGACATGGAGCGGGGAATCATGGTTTAGCTTTAGAAAATAATTCTGGGCAAATGCAGCTAGTGAGTACAGAATCACTAGCCAGATTATTTGGACTGTTTCAAGACAAAATTGAGTGTGTTTTACTCAACGCCTGTTACAGCGAGACTCAAGCTTTAGCAATTCACCAACATATAGATTATGTAATTGGGATGAATCAAACTATAGGTGATAAAGCAGCGATTAAATTTGCTATTGGATTCTACAACGCGCTTGGTGCAAGTAGACCTTATGAGGATTGTTTTGAATTTGGCTGTACTTCGGTTGATTTACAAGGAATTCCTGAATCGCAAACCCCCATACTTAAGGCTAGAAAACGTCCTTCTATCCCTGTGAATGAGAAGACAACTCAAAAAGATTCTTCAAGAAAACAAAACTCACAGCCTCAACATATGGGCAGCATTTCTCAAAATGTCAATGGCGGTCATGTGTATGGTGGAATGCAGGCATCTCAAGGTAATAATAACCAGCAAATTTCCCACACTTATGCTTCAAAAGAGCAACAATCAACTCTTACTGATGCCGTAGCAGAAGTTCAGCAACTGTTAGAGCAGTTAAGTCAGGCTTTTCCCATTGACACAACTCTTGGAAAAATGGCTGTAGCAACAGAAGCTATCAAATGTATTCAAAATAATCAGCTTTTGGCGCAAAAAATCATTAATGCATTAAACTCTGAAGGGGTTTTTAACTTTAAAAAACTACTTAATCATCCAGCAGCAGATTTTACTATTGCGGCTTTAGGGGATTGGTACAATAACAATTCTCAAAATTATTTGCTCACGATGGAATAATTATTCATTTAAGTTCATAGTTGAAAGTTTTGATGTATTTCCAGAAAATAGCCATGAATAAAAAACATGCATCAGAAGAAAATTCTTTTCTACCTCCTCTCTATCAAAGTATTGAACAAAATGTTGAACGCTCAATAATTAAAGGAGGTATACAAAGTATTCAAGGTAACAATAATAGTCAGAGTCAAGATAATAGACATTTTGAGCAAACTATTACTAGAGCAAAATACCTGGCTAATACAGCAACAGGTAATGCCGTTATTAATATTAAAAACTATTATTACCGTGAAGATATAAAGGCAGCACCCGTTACTTCAGATGACACCAATGTTGATGATAATCTTCCCTGCCCTTATCGAGGTTTATTTCACTTTGGCCCTAATGATGCCGAATTTTTCTTCGGACGCGATGTTTTTATCGCAGAACTGATTCAAGCGACGGCAAAGCGTAATTTCATTCCTGTGCTAGGTGCATCGGGAAGCGGTAAATCTTCCGTAGTGTTGGCAGGATTAATACCAAAGCTACAACAACAAGGTTATTGGCTATTTACTCACTTTCGTCCTGGTTCCGACCCCTTTCATGCTTTGGCTGAGGCCCTAGTTCCTCTGTACACAACTGGTGATGCTACTGTGCAGATAGCCCAAGCACGAGCTTTAGCTAGATATTTTCACGATGACAAGGTAACACTTCCTGATATCTTTTCCCATATTCAGCGTCAGCATCCTAATCATCGGGTGTTGTTGATTGCCGACCAATTTGAAGAACTTTACACTCTTTGCAACGATGAAAAAACCCGAACTAGTTTCTTAGATACATTATTAGCTGGCTTTGAATCGTCCTTGTCTAGTTTCCAATCACCTCCTGTGCTACTTGCAACAATGCGGGCAGATTTCTTAGGAAATGCTTTATCTTATCCTGCTTTTGGAGATTTATTGCAGAATACTGATATCAAAATTAGGTCAATGAATCCCTCCGAGCTTTCACAGGTAATTGTAAAGCCTGCTGAGAAAGTTGGAATAACCTTTGAAGCGGGGCTAGAGGAACGTATTTTAAACGATGTAGAGGATAAACCAGGAAATTTACCACTACTGGAGTTTGCCTTAACGCTGTTATGGCAACAACGAACGGGTAAAAAATTAACTCATTCAGCCTATGATGCGATTGGTAATGTACAAGGCGCTCTAGCCCGCTATGCAGATGAAATTTATGACAAACTGAATGCAACCGAGCAAGAACAGGTGCGACGGATTTTTATTCAATTAGTTCGTCCGGGTGAGGGAACAGAAGATACGCTCAGGCTGGCAACCAAAGCGGAATTAGGTGAAACAAGCTGGGGATTAGTTTCAAAAATAGCTAATGCAAGATTGGTGGTTACAAGTCGCAATACTGCTGATCAAGAAACGGTAGAAGTTGTCCATGAAGCACTAATTCGTAATTGGAATAAACTGCGGCAATGGATAGAAATAGATCGCAGCTTTCGTGCTTGGCAAGAAAGACTACGAGTAGGAATGCAGCAATGGAATGCTACTCGTAGGGATGAAGGTGCGTTGCTGCGTGGCAAACCTTTAGCTGATGCTGAAGATTGGTTACAAAAGCGCCCAGAGGAGTTGGTTGCAGAGCAGGAATATATAAAAGCTAGTTCAGGCTTACAGGAAAGAGAGAAAGATAAGTTGTCTCGTCAACGAAAACGCATAATTGTCGGATTAACTGGCGGGTTAGCAGGCGCATTAGGACTAGCAGCTATAGCAGGATTGGGGTGGTGGCAAGCCACCAATGCCGCAACTAATGAGCGCATTAAAGCACTAGTAGTAGAGTCACAGTCACTGTTGGCTTTATCACACCGGGGATATTACTCTAACAAGAAAGACTCCGCTCCATCCAAAGACCACCCTCCTAAAGAACGAGAGCAGGAAGAGGCTAAGAGATACGAAACTTTCTTCCAAGAAGCCTCGCTCAGGGCTATTGAAGCAGGCCGGGAACTGCAACATGCTCCTGGCATCGAAACGGGAACCAAATATCAAGTTTTAGGAGCATTGCAACAAATTATCGGCACGAAAGTAGAGCAAAAAACATTCAGCTTACCGGAGTGCGAACTTGCCAAGCGAGGACCTTTTTCACTGGCATGGAGTTCCGATAGAAAGACGATCGCCTGTGTTAATTACGATGGAACGGTGAGGCTCTGGGATGGTGAAACGGGCAAAAAAACTAATGTTTTTCAGGGAGATTCAGAGTGGGTCGATGATGTCCAATTCAGTCCGGATGGGAAAATGGTGGCATCGGGGACTGTAGATGGCACGGTGAAACTTTGGGAGCGGGCAACGGGCAAAGAAATCCGATCGCTTAAAGGACATCTGAGCCAAGTGAGTAAAATCCGCTTTAGCCCTGATGGTCAGACTATCGCGGCAGCTAATTATGACGGCACAATCATACTCTGGGATGTGGCAACCGAACGGGAACTCAAAACACTGCCGGGGTTCTCGGACTCGGGAAATTCGAAGATTGAAAGTATTTTCTTTAGTCCAAACGGTCAGTTTATTGTCTCTTGTGGTTCTATCTATCCAAGCAACGTTATAAAAATATGGGAAGTTTCAACAGGCAAGGAACTCAAAACTCTTGATGTAGGAGACGACAGACTTTCTGACATCTACATCAGCTCGAACAGTCAAACTCTCGTCTATTCTACGAGTACCCTCAACAATCACAGTGTACATTACTGGAATATTTTAGAAAACAGAGAAATTAGAAACATACCCGTTCCTGGCAAAACATTTTTCGGACCGGATGAACGATTAATTGCGGTAATTGATGAGAAGAAATATGATTTTAATAGAGGAATTTTTGACAGAAATGATAAGGGTTTAGTCTCGCTTTGGGATACTTCAACGGGTAAGAAAGTAAGGACAAACAATATTTTTCCTGACATTCCCTTTCAGATTTCTTTTAGTCCTAACGGCAAAATGATTGCAATAAAATCCTACAGTTACGATAGAGACGATCCATTATTTGCTAACACCGAACGCAAAGGTAGGGTTTCTTTTTGGAGCCGAGAAGGAACAAAACTTAGTACGATAGAACAATTGGGAGAAATTTTTAATCCTACCTTTAGTCCAGATGGTCAAAAAGTTGCGGTTGCCAGCTTTGGAGATGATGCTAAAGGTCGGCACATTATACTCAATTTGTGGGATGTCTCAACGGGTAGGCTACTTAAAACACTATCTGACGAGTTTGTACTATTCAGTCAACGAGGATTCGCTGTAGGTTTAGGAATTCGCTTTAGTCCAGATGGAAAGGTGATAGCGGCGATCAGCAACAGTGGCCTTGCAAAGTTTTTTGACAGTTCGACCGGGGCAGAATTGGATCTTCCCAACATTAATCCTTCTCGTGACATTGATCGTCCTCCAATTATATCGAGAGATGGCAAGGACCTCATAACTCTCGGAACGGATGGTTCAATGCGAAGACAAGATCGCTCAACCGGTAAAATCATTTATAAGTTAAAGCGATGGGATGCTGTGCTAGTGAGCGCCGCTCGTATCAGTAATGACAACAAGACAATTACAACTGTGAACTGGTACGGAAAACTACAGAAGCGAGAACTGGCAACCGGTCAAATCCTCAATACTATCGACCTACCGTTTCACAAACTCGCATCTACTCTTGAGTTCAGCCCGGATGGTCGCGAGGTAGCGGCGGCAATGTCAGATGACACCGTCAAGATTTGGGATGCGACCACGGGCAAAGAAATTGCTACCCTCAAGGAGTACGCAAGTCAATCAGATTCAGCCTGGCTCAAGGATGAACTTCACTTTAGTCCGGATGGCACGATAGTTGCAGCTTTAGGTAGCGATTACCAAGGGCTTTATGAAAAGGGGGGTAAGCTGGAATTATGGAAAGTCTCAACAGGGAAACCCATTCAATTTGTTGAGATACCTTCTGGTGTCAAAAATATCTCCTTTAGCCATACCAGCGATGAGTTGGCACTACTTAAATCCGATAACACGATTCAGCTATGGAAGCTCTCAACTCGCAAATTGTTAAAAACGATTAGACCATCTTTAAACCGTGCGGCTCTCATTCAGTTCAACGGCAATAGCAAAATACTTTTTGTTTTAGGTTCAAATGAATTAAAAATGTTGAATATTGAAACGGAGCGAGAAATTGCATCCTTCAAGCTTCCTCCTACTTCTTCGGTTAAGTCTATCCATTTTAGTGCTGATGGTAAAACGCTTGCTCTAGGAAGCGATGAGACGGCAGAGTTTACTTTTTTGGATTTTAATTTAGAGGATCTTCTGGAGCGTAGCTGCAATATTGTCCACGATTATCTGAAGAATCATCAAAATGTGAATGAAAGCGCTCGACATCTATGCAATTTTTCGACTGTCCGCTAGTACATATCTCCAAATAGTTAACTTTTGGTAATTTATAGGTTGTCTTGCATAAAGTTGTTGAAAAAAGGAAAACCTCTGCACCGAATCCTCCAGCCTCCCGAATACCTCTGATTTCTCTTGTTTACTCATCGTCTACTCCACTGCAAAAACAGTAAAGACCTAGCGTGGCAAAACTTACTAGAGAGGAGCAGAAATCCTGTAATCTTGAGCTTGTAGTGAAATAATGGTGCAACAACTTGGTAAGAAAAAGTTTAAAACCAGAGGCAACATCGTTTGAAGTACTAGATTGTGTTCAAAAAAAATGCCCTTCGTGTGGTCAAGCAATGTGGAATGAATACAATAATCCTCGACATATAAGAACGTTAAATGGGGTAGTAGAACTACAGCTAAAAATTCGTCGATGTCAAAATAAGTTATGTCTGCGGTATAAAAAAGCATATCGACCAGAGCAAGAAGGGTCACTCGCTCTACCACAAAACGAATTTGGTTTGGATGTGATTGCTTATATAGGAGCATTACGATACCAGGAACATAGAAGTGTTCCCCAAATACACACTCACCTTGAATTAAAGGGTATATGTATCTGACTTTTCCCGTTAAGTCTTGAAATGCTTACTGGCAAAGGATTAAAGAAACAGCGCAGCATATTGGCAGTATTGAGGCTAAAAGAGAAGGTTATGGCCCAATTGGCAAGGCAGGTAATGGTTTAATATTACACAGTGCCTTAGCGATAGAGCCTGAGAAAGGTCAATCCATAGGTCTGTTGTGGCAAAAACTTTGGAATCGTGAACTAAAACAGAAACCACCGAAAGATGAAACGCCGACACAGAAGAAAAAACGGCAAGCAGCAGCTCGAAAAGAAGCCCGAAAACGCCCCTTTGAAGAGAAAGAATCTTACAGGTGGATAGAGGCACTTACCACTGTAGAAAACCTTGTAAGTAAGCACACACGAGTGGTTCATACTTTCGACCGAGAAGGTGATATCACAGAAGTTTTCGATAAAATTCGTCAACTTCAGCACACAGGAGTTTTGGTACGTGCAGCTCATAACCGCAGCCTAGAAACTGAACAGCGAGCGTCTTTGGTCAAAGCTAGAAGCACAACCTGTCAGTCTGGAACAGGAAATCGAATTACCCAAGACGAGCAAGCGTTCTGCCCGGAAAGCCAAGCTATCTGTACGATTTTGTCCCGTGAATCTCCGCATCCCCTATCGTTTTGATAACCGTGACCCTCTACTTGTGTATGCTGTTTATGCCACAGAAGTTGATTGTCCAGAAGGTGAAATACCTGTCGAATGGATGCTGTTGACTACAGAAGTTGTCGCAGATATCCAGATGGCTTCTACGATTTTACGTTGGTATTCTTACCGTTGGCGGGTGGAGGAATATCACAAAATCTTCAAATCTGGTTGCCAGGTAGAACGATACAGGCTGGCTGCTGAGGGCATGAAAACCTTAGTTGGTTTCTTGGGTGTAATTGCTGTTGAACTGTTGCAGTTAACTTATTTACACCGTACCCAGCCTTTCGCCCCCGCGATTGAAATTCTGAATCCTTTAGAACTGAGAATTTTGAAAGCTAAATCTCCTAAACTGCCCAAAGTGCTAACTGTTAGTTGGGCTGTTGAAGCTGTTGCTCGTCTTGGCGGCTACCTAGAACACCGAAGCAAAACACCAATTGGCATTCAAGTACTGTGGCGAGGTTGGTTAAAATTACACGATCTCTGTGAGGGTTGGCAGCTTGCAAAAGAGACTTAACGGGAAAAGTCAGGTCTATCCAAGGTGCAGCCATTTTGCAAGGGTTTCCCGGTTGGTACGAGTTTCCCAACGAGACTGCTACGGCTGGGTCAATCATCGGCTATTCTGTCCCTCCCAGCTTCGCAACACAACTATTTATATCTGCACAAAGTATAGCTATGTAGGCAATAATTAAGGCTCTACTCCTTCATCAATCCAAGCATCAATTGCTGTTTTTACCTCTAATTCAGTCACGGCAGACCACTCTTTTTCGTTGATAGTTGTTTTAAATACCGCTCTTTTACCGTGACCAACTTTTTCCATTGAGTGTCCGCGATACAAATTTTTAGGCTTAATCATCTTTATAGAATATTATAAGCTGTCGCTCAATAAGAAGAGTAGTTTGATTTTCTATAATGACTGCTGATCGAGGGGATTATCATAACTGAGGTGCGCTGTGGCAGGTGAGTGCATAAAGGTGTTCAGTGCGGAGTCTAGTGGTAGAGAGTAGGCAAGGAGAAGGCTGCAATCAAGCTCTAATACGCAGTACTAAAATTTATGGAGATTTATATACTCTCAACGCAGTTTCTAAAGTTCTGGTTACTTCTGGGTAGCAGTTGGCTTGCGAACAGTCGCAGCAGTTATACGATCAACCAATCCTGGCATAATTAGCTTTGCCCAAGGGAGTACTTTACCTTTCAACGTCATGATGTGTTCTCTTTTACGCCGCTCCATCGCCCAGATAATTTGATGTACACACTCATCTACTGACATATTGCCTTGCGTTTCATCACGCGGACTTTTGCCTAATGGTTTTCCATCTGCTCCCAACGCTCGTTGCCGAATATCTGTGGCGACAAACCCTGGTGAAACAACCAATATATCTACTCCTGTTGAGTGCAATTCTATCCGTAATGTATCAAAGAAGCCTTGCATAGCGTGTTTACTGGCAACGTAACCTGTACGAGTCGGTACACCTGTTTTGCCACAAATTGAAGAAATCGCTACTAATAGTCCTCGACTGGCTTTTAGATAGGGTAGGGCATAATGAGTACAATAGACCGCACCTAAATAATTAACCTGCATTACCCGCTCAAAAATGGACAAATCTGCCACTTCATCAAAGCACGTCAGCATTCCGATCCCGGCATTGTTGATGAAAATATCAATCTGCCCAAACACGCCAATCGCTCTCTCTATCAACTGCTGGCAAGCTGATGCTTGAGTTACGTCTGTAGGTACTGCAATCACATTCTGTGTATGATTTGTGCAAGCAGTCAGTGTCTGTTCTAATTCTTCTTGATTACGAGCCGCTAGGACTAAATTTGCATCTTGTTGGGCTAACGAGATTGCCAGCTTTCGCCCAATTCCTGCTGATGCACCTGTAAGAACAATGGTTTTATTAGCAAAGCTCATAATCATTGGTGTCAAGTTAAAGCCTCAGCCCAGATGTCAAGCGACCTTGCGGCGTTGC